>JAYTQI010000265.1:0-4053 GCA_043746825.1 Hyphomicrobium sp.
GCACCCGTCTCGACTTCGCCAAGATAGAGGAAGCGATAGCCGGCATCGACCGACAAGCGGTCACGCAGCTTCATCGAGAAGCCAGCCATCAAGGCGCCAGCCGCATGAGTATCTTCGCCGCCAGCGATTTCGCCGCTAAAGCAGCCGCAGGGGTCTGTCACGGTGCCAGCACCGGTCTTGTTCTTGGTGAAGCCAAGGCCAACACCGATGTACGGCGTGAAGCGGTTGCCCGTGTCGAAGTCATAGTACATGTTGGCGAGGGCATAGGTGCTCGATAGAGAGAACTTGCGGGTGCCAGGCAACGCTGAGTAGATATCGCCGAGATTCGCCGAAACATCGCTATTGAAGTTGTGTTCAACGGTGATATCGCCACGAAGTCCATGGCCGAAGTAAACGCCAACGCCACCGCCGACACCCCAAGTGTTTTCGATCGAGGTATCGATTAAGTCATAGATGCCGTCTTCCGAAACGCGCGGATCATCAAAGCCGCCGTAGTTACCGTCAACGCGGACGTACCAGGACGCCGTTGCCTGCGCCATCGGCGCGATCATCGGTCCGTCTTTCATACTGCCGCCGTAGAGGTCTGCAGCCAACACGCCCTGAGCACTACCGAGGACGAGGGCCGCGCCGAGAAGTAGAGTTGCGCGCGTGAAGGCCATCTTAGAATTCCCTTTCAGATTTTCGCCACCCACTTTTCTTGTGGGGACCTAGGTGAACTTTGTGTTCCCTACGGACTATCGCGAACAACATTTAAGGGAGGCTTAACCGCAGCATCTTTTTGGGACGTTCGTGACTTTTGCGGGTTAACGGAAATTAAAAAACGGCGCAGGGCTGGCCCACACCGTTTAAAAAATAACTTGCCGTTAAGATTTATTAAGCAGCGGCTGCGCGCACGGCATCGACGATATCGCCAACGACGCTCGAGACCATGCTGGCATCATCGCCTTCGGCCATGACGCGAATGACCGGCTCGGTGCCGGATGGGCGAATGACGAGACGGCCATTTTCGCCAAGCTTGGCCTTGGCGCCTTCAATGGCTTTGATAACGCGCGTGTCTTCCAGCGGCTTACCCGCCTCATAGCGAACGTTCTTCAAGACTTGCGGCAGCGGCGCAAAACGGCTGCAGATTTCCGACACCGGCTTGCCGGTTGTGACAACGCAGGCCAGCACTTGCAGGGCCGAAACCAATCCGTCTCCGGTCGTCGTGAAATCCGAGAGCACGATGTGGCCAGACTGTTCGCCGCCGACGTTATAGCCGTGTTTGCGCATATATTCGGTGACGTAACGGTCGCCGACCGGCGTGCGGATCATCGACAAGCCGATTTCTTTCAAATAGCGCTCAAGGCCAAGGTTCGACATGACAGTGGCAACGACCCCGCCGCCTGAAAGTTTGCCGCGCCGGTGCCAGCTCTCGGCGATCACCGCCATCAGCTGATCGCCATCGACGATCTGGCCTTTCTCATCGATGATCACCACACGGTCGGCATCGCCATCCAGCGCAATGCCGATATCGGCCCGCACTTCCTTGACCTTTTCAATCAGGGCTTCAGGCGCGGTGGAACCGCATTTATCATTGATGTTGCGGCCATTGGGCTCAACGCCGATCTTGATGACTTCAGCACCCAATTCCCAAAGCGCTTCGGGGGCCACTTTGTACCCAGCACCGTTGGCGCAATCGATGACAATGCGCAGGCCGTCCAGGCGCAAATTTTTCGGCAGCGTCCGCTTGGCGAATTCGATGTAACGCTCTTGCGCGCTTTCAACGCGCGTCGCCCGGCCGATTTTGTCCGGGGGGGCGAGCAGGGTCGATGAGTCCGCGTCGATCAGCTCCTCAATCTGGCGTTCCATGTCGTCGGACAGCTTGTAGCCATCGGGATCAAACAGCTTGATGCCGTTATCGGCAAAGCCGTTGTGGGACGCCGAAATCATGACGCCGAGGTCGGCGCGCAGTGATCGCGTCAACATGGCAATAGCGGGCGTTGGCATCGGACCCAGCAAAAACACGTCCATGCCCACGGAGGTAAAGCCCGACATCAAAGCTGCTTCCAGCATGTAGCCAGAGAGCCGCGTGTCCTTGCCGATCACCACCCGGTGACGATGCGCGCCCGATTTAAAGACTTTACCGGCGGCCATACCCACTTTAAGGGCAATTTCCGAGGTCATCGGGTGGCGGTTGGCCAAACCCCGAATTCCATCCGTCCCGAAGTAGCGGCGCGACATGTAAGCCCTCTCAAGTCCCAAGTATTTTAGCGTTAGCCCTGCAAAAGTGCCCTGAAGGCAGCTTGCGCCGGGATACGTCGCTAGGCAACTGGCATGCCAAAAGCCATGCCCAAGAGGGCAAGAGCGCCACACCTTACAATAACTTGCACAACATTACGTATAGCAGGTTGAGATTAGGCTATTTTCGCAGCAATTTCAGAAGGTGGTTGCATCGGCACGTCAGAATCGTATGCCAAGCCGGGTGACCATGTTAAGGCGTGGCACCGGGTCACGGAATCGGCCCATAGGGACGATAGAGACTTTGCGTATCACGTAAGTCCGGCTCTCCCGAAATGTGGAGCGTCATTAGAGGGGTGAGGGTTGTATGGCATTCTTTATGGCTGTGGCCAATCGTAAGGGCGGCGTCGGCAAATCGACGGTTGCGGTCATGTTGGCCCATGCTCTCAGCGTCTATGGTGGCAAGCGCGTTCTGGTCCTCGATCTCGACAGTCAGTGCAACGCCTCCCTCATCCTGATGGGCGGCCAAGGCTGGAATGAAGCCCGCAAGGCCGGGCGCACCATCTCCGACTATTTCTATGATCTTTTCGACGGCATCCCAGCCCAAGCCCGCGACTATGTTGTACGCAATGCTGGAGGCGTCACCGGCCCCGGCGGCAAACCGGCCCAAGTCTCAGTCGTGCCGGGATCGTTGCTGCTCGAAGATATCCAAGGCGAGTTGTATCTCAAGCAAGCCAATCAGAGCAGCAACCCTGAGACCGTCGCCAACCGGGTGCGCGGCCGCATGGAAAGCCTGATCCGTCGCTTTGAAGGCGACTTCGACGTTGTCATCCTCGATTGCCCGCCGGGCCTGTCATTCGCGGCGCTGGCTGCTTTGAAAGCCGCCGACAAGGTCATCGTGCCGTTCCGTCCCGATTATGTCTCCCAGCTCGCCGTCGACCGGATCGCGCTGTTGATCGAGGACAAGCGCAACCTCGACGACCTGATGACGATCCCGCTCAGCGACCGGCGCTATGCCTGCGTCGCCAACTATGTCCGCGACGACAACAAGGATTACATGCTGATCGAGGAAATCGCCCTCGTCCACCCCTTGCTTGATACTTTCCTGCCGCAGCGCGATGGCATAGCGAACGCTTTTGACTGGATCTCTGAGCCACGCTCCATCGAATCCAAGTATGGTGATGCCTCTGGCGACGTCAAAGAACTGCACAACGAGATCGTGAAGCTTATTGATAAGACCAAGACCACCTCAAGAGACAAGGTTCCAGCGCATTAACATATGACCAAAGGCACCCAGCTCTGGCCCGGTGATCGCATGCGGGCGTTTTTCCTCGCCCACATTCAGCGCGAAACGGCGCTGGATGCCCAGGCAGCGGACAAGCTTGCGGACGTCTTTCTCAAAGCCGTCAACCGGATGCTGGTCTGGGAAATGCCAGAACCGGTGGCGCCTCAGAAGGCCTCGCCAAGGGGCAAGGGTAAACCGGCCGATAGCAAGTCCTCTGACGCCAAGGTTGGTTACGGCAAAGTTGGCGATGGCAAATCTCTCGCGCCAAAATCCGACGCAGCAAAGGGCAAGCCCGCGTTAGCGGGTACGGGGTCCGAAACCAAATTCGACCCCTACACCTTTTCCGCCGTGGTCGTTCTCGCCAAAACCGGCAAAGACGGCCTGATGAAACGGCTGTTAGAAATTCGCAGTTCGGAAAACTTGAAAGCCTTCGCCGAAGCTCAGCACCTTGGCATCGACCGCTCTCTGTCTAAAGCCGATGAATTGCGCAAAGCTATAGCTGCCGCCACTGAACAACGCCTCGCGGATCGTAGAGCTGCAGCGAGCTGAGG
>JAYTQI010000266.1:0-1806 GCA_043746825.1 Hyphomicrobium sp.
GGTGTGGCGGGCGTTTGGCGGGCGCTTAGGCCAAGCGCTGCGCTATGGCGAGAACCCGCATCAGGAAGCTGCCGTTTATGTTTCGGATTGCGAGCGCTTTGGTGTTGCGACGGCGCGTCAGATTCAGGGCAAGGAATTATCCTATAACAATTTGAACGATACCGATGCGGCGTTTGAATTGGTGTCCGAGTTTGCGGCGTCAAAACCTGCCGTTGCGATCATCAAGCACGCCAATCCGTGCGGAGTGGCGATGGCTGCCACGCTGAAAGACGCCTATCTCAAAGCCCTGGCCTGCGATCCGACCAGTGCGTTCGGCGGCATCGTGGCGTTGAACCACGCCATTGACGAAGCGGCAGCCGAAGAGATCAGCAAGATTTTCACCGAGGTCGTCATCGCGCCGGAAGCCAGCAAGAGGGCCATTGAGATTTTCGCGGCTAAAAAGAATTTACGCCTGCTGTTGACTGGCGGCATGAGCGATCCTCGTGCCAGTGGGCTCACCTTCCGCTCGATTGCGGGCGGTATGTTGGTGCAATCGCGCGATAACGGCTGTGTTGACGATTTGGAATTGAAGGTTGTGAGCAAGCGCCAGCCCACGCCGCAGGAACTTGAGGATATGAAATTTGCCTTCCGCGTCGCTAAGCACGTCAAGTCAAACGCCATTGTCTATGCCAAGGACGGCGCGACGGTTGGCATTGGCGCTGGCCAGATGAGCCGGATCGACTCGGCGCGCATTGCCGCCTGGAAGGCACAAGAAGCCGCAAAAACCGCCGGATTGAAAGAACCACTCACCAAGGGATCGGTTGTCGCCTCCGACGCTTTCTTCCCGTTTGCCGATGGCTTACTCACCGCCGCAGATGCTGGCGTCACTGCCGTCATTCAACCCGGCGGCTCAATGCGCGATGACGAGGTCATCAAAGCCGCCGACGACAAAGGCCTCGCCATGGTGTTCACCGGGATGCGGCACTTCAGGCATTGAGGGAGAACTAAACCCTCTCCCCCTCCCCCTTCACAAACGCCATCATGACCGCGCCAATCAGCAGGAACGCTAAGATCGCGGCCATGCCGATGCGTTGGCTCCCCGATATTTGTGTCACCAGCGCCACCAGGAACGGCGCGAAGAAGGCTGTGACTTTGCCGGAGAACGCGAACAGCCCGAAATACTGCGTAATCTTATCGGCGGGGGCGAGGCGGGCAAGCAACGAGCGGCTGGCGGCTTGGGCTGGCGCGGAGACGAGGCCGACGATCAAGGCGAAGGCCAAGAACACTTGCTCGCCAATGGATGAAAACGGCTTCGATCCCGCCACCTTCTGGGCGACCTCGGTTTTGAACAGGACGTGGTTTTGATCGACGGACAAAATGCCAAGCGCGCCGACGATCAAGATCAGAAGCGAGGTGACAATGACGGCCTTGGGTCCAAACTTATCATCGAGCTTGCCGCCAAACAGCGCGCCGAACGCCCCAACCAGCGTCAGGATGATGCCGAATATGCCAAGCTCTAAGGGTCCCCAGCCAAACACAGACGCGCCGTAAATGCCGCCGAAGGTGAAGATCGCAGTCAAGCCATCGGTGTAAATCATGCGGGCGAGCAGAAAAATCAGCAGGCTCGGATGCTGGGGCAGAGATTTCAACGTCTTCATCAATTCTGCCGTCGCCGAGCCTTTTTGTACGAGCTGCGCGGCGTCGGGTTTGCGATCCGGCACAAATAAGAAAAACGGAATGATGAAAAGCAAAAACCACGCCGCTGAGAACGGGCCTGACAAGCGGTCGCCTTCGCGCTGCGTCTCATTGAGGTGCAGAAGCGGATCA
>JAYTQI010000267.1:0-1801 GCA_043746825.1 Hyphomicrobium sp.
GAGGGCGATACTGTTTATGTCCGAACGCCCAACATGCCGTCAGCCAACCAGGAACTCAAAGCCGCAGGCTTCACCTGGCGTGACCGGCAATCGGCCTACGGCGTCGTGCCGCTGAGCGGCGACCATGCCACTGAGATTGAAGTAGCCTTTGCTTCAGTAACGGCGATATTCGACAAAGCCTTGGTGCCGCCAGCAGCAGATCGGGCCGGCATCGAACATCCACCAAAGACAGTGGCTGAAGCTCTAAAACTGTCAGAGCCAGAACTGATCGGACGCTATAGCGCCGAGCCAGCGCTCGCCAGCCAGATCAACCGCTATCTCCGGCACATGGAGGCGGCAGCGCCAGAGGTGCGCGACGCGCTCAAAGCCGGTGACGCCAAGAAACTGGCGGAAGCGCTCAACATCGAAAAGAGTGCCGCCAAGAAAATTGCAGAGTTGCATGGCAAGCTCGATTCCGCCGCAACAAAATCTCTTGATCAGAGCCTGGCACGGCAACAGGCGCAAACTCGGGAGCCTGCAATAGCGAGGTAATGACGCGACGAAGCCGGGCGCGGTGTCCGCGCCCGGTTGGACATTGCGCAAATCGATTTCGTCGTTATCGTCCGAAAACTAGCGTTGCGAATGATGACCAACGATTACACGTAAACATCTTTGATGCGTGGGCGTAAGACAATTGGAGTGGTCGCTGTGGTGGATCACTTACGCCTCACTCGGCAACCCTTCAGTGGTCCAGGAAAAGCACGTTCCGCATCCCCTTGCAGCTCAGCTTCATGGCGGCGGAAATAGAGCACCATCCAGACCACTAGTGCGACGGCGAACGCCAACCCAACAATTCAGAGCGGGCCTTCAATTTTGTGCATTCCTTTTCCAAAGGTGTATGCGGCCATTCCGACCACAGATGCCCATAGAATTCCGCCTGCGGCATTAGCAATCAAGAAGCGCGGCCATGCCAGCCGATTTACACCCACTAGGAAGGTTGCCAGTACCCGAAGCACAGCAACGAACCAGCCGAAGAACACCACTTTTGTTCCATGTTCGAAGAAAAGGTACTGGCCGAGTTTGACGCGGGCCTCCGTCAATCCGAGGTAGCAACCATACCGCAGCAAAAGCCGGTAGCTAAATTCTCGCCCAATCAGGTATCCGATATTATCCCCAATGATCGCGCCCGCAGCTGCGGCGGCGATCACCAGGGAAATGTTGCCGTCATGCGCACTTGCATAGATCGACGCAACGATGAGAACGGTCTCGCCGGGTAGCGGGACGCCCATACTTTCAAGTCCAATAACGCCAGCAACGGTCCAGTAGCCATAGTTAGTGACAAGATCCTGCAGATTATCGGGTGACAGAAACATGCGGGAGCCTTTCACAAGCTGCGGTCGTTAGAACAAGAAAAACGTAGATGCGCGGTTCGAGTGCCACCTCCGAGCGGATTGCTTCAAACGTGCTCAGTTGTCTTGTCTCCGAGCAGAGAAATACGCACAGGCACCGACTTTGCCGCAGGTACGTGAGATTTTTCGGCCCTATGGCTCAGTGGAACGAGTTCATTGCACTCAGGAAAGTACGCACCAATGCAGCCGCGCGGGATACTGTAAGGAACTACGCGCAGTCCTGAGACTTGGCGTTGAATACCGTCCTCAGCATCGCTAACAAGGGTGATTTCGATACCTTCGCTCAGTCCATTTGAAGCAATATCCTCCTCATTCATAAATGCGATGTCGCGTGTGCCTTTCACGCCGCGAAAGCGGTCATGATAGCCATAAATCGTGGTGTTAAACTGATCGTTAGAGCGTAGTGTGGTCAA
>JAYTQI010000268.1:0-21960 GCA_043746825.1 Hyphomicrobium sp.
TTGACCGATCTCGTTGCCATCTATGGCGAAGACGCCGTCATCAAGTTGACGCGCGGTCTCGAGAAGCGCGTGTCTGAGGGCGAGTTCACACTGTCGCGCCGCCATCAGTAGAAGGCGCGGAGGTGTTGGATTTAGAAGCGGCCGTCTTTATAGATGACTTCACACAACAACAGCGCGCCAAAACCCGCCAGCAGAATTCCTGCAATGAGATTGACCTTTTTGAGCGTACTGGCGTCAATGCGATGCCGGTAGCGGCTGATCAAATTCGACAAACTGATCCACCACATCAAACTGCCGGCCATGATCGCCGCCACCATGAGCAGCGCGTCAATCGTTGAGTGAACCTCAACGAACGTAGAGACACCGCTGAAAAGTGCAATCAGCCCGAGAACCGCGCCTGGATTGGTGATGGTCAGAAAAAACGTCTTTGGAATATCCCAAGCATAGTCCTTAAGCGAGGCGCTTGCCTCTTCGATTTCTGATGCCACTTTGACGTTGGGCGCGGCGAAATAGAGTTTCAATCCAAAGGCTATGAAGGCAATGCCGCCAATAAGCTGAATGACGCCGCGGTGCTTTGCGACAGCGCCTGAAATCGCACCAACGCTAAGCCCGGCGCACAAAGCAATAAGGCCGTCACCCATCACAGAGCCGATACCGGCAGCAAGCCCGCCCCAGAAGCCGCGTTCAATCGCGCGCTGCACGCACATCACATTGACCGGGCCAACGGGCGCTGCGACGAGCACGCCGATAATCAAGCCGACAGGAATGATGAAAGGGTTCGGCAGGTAGTCGAGCATTGGCTTTTCTTTAGCACCCTATCGCTGCAGTTCAGGCCCAATGCACGCAATTTGGTGATAGTTTGCGCGCAATCAACTGGCGTGGAGGGACGCGCAAGATGTGGCGATTATTTAAGCAGCCAAATATCAAAAGTCTTGAACGCAAACAGCTGCGGCGTTCCCCCACGAATCCCCTGTATCTACTCGTAGTTGTGGTTGCAGCTCTTGTCCATGGTTTCGCGGCCCAAGCTCAGACCAAAGCGGACAACCGCTCAGTCATAAGAGTTTTGCCGCCGCCCGTTGCCGAGATGCGCGACATGATTCGTGCCGCCGTGTATTCTGGCAAAATTGAAGACCTGAAATCCGCGCTGGACTGGAATGAATTGAAGCCTGATTTCGGTTTCGCACCAACTGACGACCCGATTACGGCGCTGGCCGCCGCATCCAGCGACGGCAAAGGCTTAGAAATTCTGGCCGTGCTGGCTGAAATTCTCGAAATGCAGCCTGCGGCACTTCCGCTCGGCAAAGACCTCGAAAACAACCTGATCTACGTCTGGCCCTATCTCGCGGAGACGCCAATTGAGAGCCTGACAGCCGCTGAAGAGGTTGATCTCTACCGCCTCGTCAGCGGCGCTAAAGTTGCGGAAATGCGGGAGAAAAAACGTTGGACATGGTGGCGCCTCGTCATCGGCGCGGACGGCACGTGGCAATCCTTCAAAAAGCCAGACTGACAAATCTGACAGGACTGCATGGCTGGTAACCATAAGTATCACCAGGGTTGGCCATTGGTGAGTTCTCTGGTTAATTGGCGACTTCAGAGTTTAAGTTAAGACTGAGGGTTAGCGTCATGATGAGATTATCTGTTACAGCGGCGGCGTTCGCACTTTTTGGGTTCGCGTTGCCAACACAATCCTTTGCCTTTGACCAGGGCTATGGCGAGTACGGCTATATCATGCCGGACAAGTTCAAGCGCGGGGCAAAAGCCGAGAAGGCCGAAAAGAAAGAACAGGCCTCACTGTTTGGCGCGTCGAAAAAGAAGTCCAAGGCTGAAGCCAAAGCCAAATCGGACGAAGACGAAGATAAGCCGAAGAAGAAATTGGCCAAGGGACCGGATGAACTTGACGGCGGCGGCCAACCGAACATCTCACCCGTCGCGCCGCCGAAGGTGACCTTCACCAACAGCTATGGCGCCGGCTCCATCGTCATCGATACCGCAGGGCGCAAGCTCTACTATGTGCTCTCGTCCTCGCAGGCCTACCAGTACCCGATCGCGGTTGGGCGCCAGGGCTTCACCTGGACCGGCACGGAGAAAATCTCGCGTAAGGTCGACTGGCCCGATTGGACACCGCCAGCTGAAATGCTGGAGCGCAAGCCCGAACTGCCAGCCCACATGACCGGCGGCATTCGCAATCCGCTTGGCGCCATTGCTTTGTATCTCGGCGGATCGCTTTACCGCATTCACGGCACCAACGACTCCAAGTCAATCGGCACAGCGGCTTCGTCTGGCTGCATCCGCATGACCAATGGCAATGTCGTGCATCTCGCCAGCATTGCTGGGATCGGGACAACAGTGCGGGTTTTGAGCAAACTGCCGTCTAACGTCGCCGCACGCGACTAGGCAGCCTTGAGACTTCTTTATTAGCCGCGAATGAGCGGATACAAGAGATCATGCAATGGAGACGGCCCCGGCATCAAGTTCATGCCGAGGGCCGATTTCACAAGATAGAGCCCGGCGATGGCCACGCTGCCTGCAATCGCAAAGGCGAACGCCAGCATCAGCGCTTCAACCCAGTTCATCTGTTCAGGGCTTGAGATCGCCCTGTGGGCCGCGCTGGTGAGCATGTCATTTCCGGACGGTTGTTAAGGTTCAACCACCCATTAGCAAACCCGGGGCCAGTTGGGTTAACGTGCAGATCCATCCGCGTGCGTTCCCGGCAGAACCCCGGCTGTGAGCCGGGGGAATGGCCGGGATCACGTCCAAGCAGTGGATTCGCAATCGTGCCCATCGTTGCCGACGCGATCCCGGATCTGCGTATCTCGCGTTGCGAGACACTTCGTCCGGGAACGCACACGGGGAGAGCGGCGCTTAACCCGCAAATCCTTCAAGGAATTTCACGGGCTCACCTTTGGCGGTCCCTAATATCTCGCCCTGCCACATCACGCGGCGGCCCCGCACATAGGTGCCGACTGGCCAGCCGGTGACTTTAACGCCGTCATAGGGCGACCAGCCAACGCGGCTCTCGATCCAGGTGTTTGTGATGGTCTCCTGACGCTTCAAATCGACGATTGTAAAATCCGCGTCATAGCCAACAGCGATGCGGCCTTTGCCCCGGATGTTAAACAGCCGCTGCGGCCCGTGGCTGGTCAGATCGACAAAGCGTTCAAGCGAAAGCTTCCCCGCATTGACATGATCGAGCATGATGGGCACCAGCGTTTGCACGCCGGTCATGCCAGAATGGCTGTCGGGATAGGCGTGCTCTTTTTCTTCGCGCGTGTGCGGCGCGTGATCCGAGCCCAAGACATCAACGACACCTTTTTGGAGCGCGTCCCAAATGGCGGCGCGGTGGCGGGCATCCCGCACCGGCGGGTTCATTTGCACATATGTGCCAAGGCGCTGATAGCAGTCCGGTGCTTCAAGGGTCAGATGATGCGGCGTAACCTCGACAGAGGCGTAATCCTTATGCGCAGCCAGAAACGCCATTTCGGCTGCCGTTGAGATATGCAGCACATGCACGCGCTTGCCATGTTTTTCAGCGAGGCCAACCAGCCGCTTGGTTGCGATGAGAGCCGCCTCTTCATCCCGCCATTCCGGATGAGATGAGGGATCACCGGCGCGGCGGAGGTTCATGCGGGCTTTGAGACGGGCTTCATCCTCGGCGTGAAAAGCGGCGCGGCGCGAAATTGTGGCGATGATTTTGTCAAGAGACGCTTCATCGTCGACCAGCAGATCGCCAGTGGAAGACCCCATGAAAACTTTGATGCCCGCAGAACTTTCAAGTTTTTCGAGTATGGGAATGTCCGCGATGTTCTCGCGCGTGCCACCAACGTAGAACGCAAAATCGCAGAACATGCGATGACGGGCGCGCTGGACTTTGTCAGCGAGTGTTGCAGCCGTCGTCGTCAATGGCTTGGTATTGGGCATCTCAAAAACGCACGTCACGCCACCTGCAACCGCCGCGCGGCTTCCAGTTTCCAGGTCTTCTTTATGTTCAAGCCCCGGCTCGCGGAAATGCACCTGGCTGTCGATGACGCCAGGGAGCACGTGCAAACCCTTAGCATTCAAGATCTCAGCCGCTTTGGCGTTACTTAAGTTGCCGATCCCGGCGATGCGCCCGCCGCGGACCGCGATGTCGCGCGCCCCCACCCCGTCATGATTGACGACGGTGGCGCCTTTGATCAGGAGGTCGTAAGATTCAGACATCGGTGTCGTCGCCCTAGCGGGTTGCGTTCAGCATGTGTCTCGCATACGTAACTTGTGCCGTTCTGGCAATCCTTGAGAAACGCCATGCGCCCGCAAAGAATAGCCCATTTGTCTGATCGCGGTGCAGTCAGTGTGACCGGCGCTGACGCGGCCAAGCTGCTTCAGGGGCTGATCACCAATGATATCGAGGCCACGAACAATCTTACCGCCACCGGGCGGCCTTGCGCCATCCACGCCGGTCTGTTGTCACCGCAGGGCAAAATCCTGTTCGATTTCTTTGTTGCTATTGCTCCGGACGGGTTCGTGCTCGATGTCGGGCTGGATAAGGCGAGCGACCTCGTCCAGCGCCTAACCATGTACAAATTACGCGCTGACGTTGCCATCGCGGACGTGACAGCAAACTACAAAGTTCTTGCGCTTTGGGGGAAGGATGCGTGTTCGTCCGGTGAAACCGTCGGCACGGTGGCGTTCGATGATCCACGTCTCTCTGACATGGGCCTGCGCATTTTGGCGGAAACACGCTTTGCAACGGATATCGCCTCGGCAACGAATGGCGTCAACGTGCTGGCGAGCGAATACCACGCCCACCGCATTTCCCTTGGCGTGCCGGAAGGCGGTAAGGATTACGACTTCGGCGGCGCCTACCCGCACGAAGCCAACTTTGATATGTTCAATGGCGTGTCCTTCACTAAGGGCTGCTACGTCGGCCAAGAGATCGTCGCGCGCATGCAGCACAAGACGGCGATTAAAAAGCGTGTGGTGAAAGTCTCTGGATCTGAGGCGCTGCACGCGGGCGCAGAGATGCGTTTTGGCGAAGCCCCGATTGGCCGCATCGGCTCCGTTGACGGCAAGAACGGTCTCGCCATGCTGCGCCTCGACCGGGCGGCCGAGGCCAAAGACAAAGGCCTGGCGCTGACCGCGTATGGGATTGCGGTCACGCCTGACGCCGCTGCAATGAAACACTACCGCAGCTCCGCCGCCGCTCAGCCAACCGCGCCGGAGCTGCCGCGATGACGGCCAAGATCGAGCGCTGTCCGTGGCCCGGGATAGCCGATCCAGAATACGCGCGCTATCATGATGAGGAATGGGGGGTGCCGCTGACCGGCAGCCGCCTGCTGTTTGAAAAGATCGTGCTTGAGGGTTTTCAGTCAGGATTGTCGTGGCTGACGATCTTGAAGAAGCGCGAAAATTTCCGCCGCGCCTTTGATCAGTTCAATCCTGAAAAAATCGCCCGCTACACGAAGCGCGACTACGCGCGCCTGATGGCGGATGCTGGCATCGTCCGGAACAAACTCAAAATCGAAGCCACCATCGATAATGCCAAGGCTTACCTAACGTTATCCAAACGCCAGCCGTTCGCGCATTTCATTTGGGGTTTTCTCGACGGCCAGCCCGCGCAGAACAACTTGCAAACACTCAAAGACGCGCCCGCCGAGACCGAGCTTTCAAAACGCATCTCCAAAGCGCTTAAGGCTGAGGGTTTCCGCTTCACCGGCCCAACCACCGTTTACGCCTTCATGCAGTCATCGGGGCTGGTCAACGATCACCTCGTTTCCTGCCCGCGCCATAAAGCCTGCGCCAAACTTCACAAGAGTTTGAAGGTGCCTGGAAAATGAGCGGCTCAGGGAATAAAATAAATTTAGCCCGCGCCTGGCAGCGGATGTTGTCGGGCCGCCGTCTTGATTTGCTCGCGCCCTCACCTAATGACATCGAGATCGAAGACATCGCGCATGGGCTTGCCCGCGTCGCCCGTTGGAATGGCCAGACCGTTGGCGCCCACGCGTTCTCAGTTGCACAGCACGCGCTTATGGTCGAAGAGATCACGCGCACGCTCAATCCAGATTTTGGAAACCGCGAGCACCTCGCCGCACTCCTTCACGATGCTGCGGAGTATGTGATTGGCGATTTGATCAGTCCGTTCAAGGCGGCAATAGGCCTGGATTATAAGGCTTTTGAGCTGCGTTTACTCGCAGCCATCCACCGGCGCTTTGGTTTAGCCGATCAATTGCCAGCTCCGCTCTCAGCCGCCATCAAAGGCGCGGATCACATCGCAGCTTACTTTGAAGCGACGCGCTTAGCCGGTTTTAGTAGCGCTGAGGCCGAGCAATTTTTTGGCCGCCCAAGCTTGCCGGATCATCTGACAACGCAGCTCAACACCCTTGAGCCTTGGCCCGCGCAAGATGCGCAAGCGCGCTTTCTGAAACGCTTCAACGCCTGCGCGGTTCTCTGACATTTCGTCGATATTGCGGCAATCCCTAGGCAGCAATATCATCACTTATTCCGAAAATAGCCATGATCGGTCTCTAGCCCGAATGTGGGGAGCACTGGATTATGACCATGAATATGGAATTGTCGGGCAGGGGAAAGCCGTCGCCAGAGAAAGCACAACGCGCTCTTGCACGAGCTACTATGGACCATGCTGCAGTCGAAATTGAATTGAACGCCGCCATCGTTGCCGTCAAGGACAACGAACCTGTTGTGCTGGTTGTTCGAACTGATCCTGACTCGGCTGGTTCAACGGACGGGCTGCCATTTGGCCCGTTTTCACCGCGCGATCATCGCACACTTGAAGGTGGGCTTAGATCCTGGGTTCGAGACCAGACCGGTCTTGAACTTGGATATGCTGAACAACTCTACACGTTTGGTGACCGCGGCCGCCACGCCGAGACCATCGAGCTCTCACCACATATCGTCTCCATCGGATACCTGGCACTTAGCCAGGCATCCAATGAACATGCGTTGACAGGTGGCGTCTGGCGCAGCTGGTACCATTTCTTCCCCTGGGAAGACTGGCGGCGCGGACGGCCTGAGATCATCGGCAATGAGATCGAGCCGCGTCTCAAAGCCTGGGCCGAACGCTCTGGCCCTGCAACAACATTGCAACGCCCCATCGCGCGCGCCGACCGGGCACGCATGTGTTTCGGCCTCGATGGCGCCGCCTGGGACGAAGAGAAAGTCCTGGATCGCTTTGAGCTTCTCTACGAAGCTGGCCTTGCTGGCGAAGCCCATCGCGATGGCCGTAGCGCTGCTGAGGCTTGGAGCGACCGGCCGAGACTTGGCGCTTCCATGCACTACGATCACCGCCGCATCTTAGCGACGGCCATCGGGCGCACGCGGTCCAAGATCAAATACCGCCCGGTTATCTTCGAATTGATGCCGGACGAGTTCACGCTCTATGAGCTGCAAAAAACCGTTGAGGCTATTCTCGGTCCGCATCTCCACAAGCAGAATTTCCGCCGCCTCGTCGAAGGCGCCGGGCTTGTCGAGACGACAGGTGAGATGAAAACCCGCACAGGCGGCCGTCCGGCGAAGCTGTTCCGCTTCCGCCGCGAGGTGCTTCTGGAGCGCCCTGCTCCAGGTGTACGCGTTTCAGCACCGCCAAGCCGGAGTTGATCTAAGCTACCGCACGCGAGTGGCTTGCAGTCTGTGCAAGTTTTTCGCGTGCGGCCCTGGAAATTTGTCCCCTGATCCCTTATGTTAGCAGCATCCAAGAATGCTCAGATAGAGCATTAGACTGGAAGTTCATCTGGGCCGTTCATTGAGTTGTAGGACCGGCATGCGGGGCCGGGTATTTTCAGGCCCTACATATGCTCTCTGAGAGTATATATAGGGGAATTCGGAGGACTGGATGATGGCTGCACTCGTCATCGATCACGGCAAACGCCGCACCATTGCCCCTGAAGCCAAGGCACCGTCATTGGTGCCCGCCAAATACCAGTGGTCGCCCGCCCTCAAAGCCGGGATGGCGCCGATGTATGATCGCGTCAAACACGTGGTGACGCCAATGGAGTGGCCGCACTACGCGCCGCTGATCAAATCGATCAACGAACTAAAAAAGCAACGCAACGCCGTTATCCTGGCGCACAACTACATGACGCCCGAAATCTTTCACTGCGTCGCCGATTTCCGCGGCGATAGCTTGCAGCTCGCCAAGGAAGCGGCGCGCGTTGACGCAAAAGTCATCCTGCAGGCGGGCGTGCACTTCATGGCCGAGACCTCAAAAATCTTGTCGCCCGGCAAAACCGTGCTGATCCCCGATCTGCGCGCTGGCTGTTCGCTCGCCGCCTCGATCACCGCCGAAGACGTGAGGATGTTGCGCGAAGCTTACCCCGGCGTGCCGATTGTGACCTACGTCAACACCTCGGCCGCTGTGAAGGCCGAGTGCGATATCACCTGCACCTCATCCAACGCCGTCAGGGTCGTTGAAAGCCTTAACGCACCGCGCGTGCTGTGCATCCCGGATCAATATCTGGCGCAGTGGGTGCAGACCCAAACCAAAGTCGAGATCATCACCTGGAAGGGCTCATGCGAAGTGCACGAGCGCTTCACCGGCAAAGACCTCGATGAGCTGCGCGCCAGCGAGCCGGGCGTTAAAATTATCGCGCACCCTGAGTGCCCGCCCGATGTCATCAAGGCCTCGGACTTCACCGGCTCGACCTCGAAGATGATCGATTGGGTCAAGACCAACCGCCCGAAGAAGGTTGTGCTGGTGACCGAGTGTTCGATGGCTTCCAATGTTGCGATTGAAGTGCCGGACGTTGAGTTCGTGCGGCCGTGCAATCTGTGCCCGCACATGAAACGCATTTCTCTCGAGAACATCTACGCCAGCCTTGTCAACAATCAGTACGAAATCACCATCGATCCCGATGTCGCGGAACGGGCGCGCCGGGCCGTTGAACGCATGGTCAACTTAAAAAACTGAGCCGTGAAACGTCTGCTTTAAAAAGGCATGTGCCATGACCGCAAAACGCAACGCCTCAGAAGCCGCCGGATTTAAGCCTGCTGAGATGAAGCCGGGCCTTGGCGACATCGTCATTATCGGCGCAGGGCTTGCTGGCCTGTTCACAGCGCTGAAACTCGCGCCACTCCCGGTCACCGTCATCGCAGCGGCACCGCTTGGTGAAGGCGCGTCGAGCGTTTGGGCCCAGGGTGGCATCGCGGCGGCTGTTGGTGAAGGCGACAGCCCGGACAAGCATGCCGCCGACACCATTGCGGCGGGCGCTGGCACGGTTGACGAAGATATCGCTCACATCGTTGCCGATGAAGCTGCCGAGCGAATCCGCGATCTCTTGCAATTCGGCGTGCCGTTCGACCGCGACCTTGCTGGCCACTACGTGCTCTCGAAAGAAGCCGCACATTCTGAAAAGCGCGTTGTGCGGGTGTCTGGCGACCGGGCAGGCGCTGCCATCATGCAGGCCTTGATTGCAGCGGTGCGCAAAAGCCCGACGATCCGCGTTCTTGAAGGTTACGAAGCCGACGATTTGATCGCCCGGCAAGGCCGCGTTGCGGGCGTGCGCCTCATTCGCGCGGCTGCACTCGGGCATGGCACTTACGAATTCGTTCCAGCATCTGCCGTGATCCTTGCGACCGGCGGCGTCGGCGGCCTGTTTGCCGTCACCACCAACCCCTCTTACGCCAAAGGTGAAGCCATCGCGATGGCCGCCCGCGCCGGCGCCGTCATCGCAGACGCCGAATTCGTGCAATTCCACCCAACCGCCATTGACGCCGGACTTGATCCCGCACCACTCGCTACCGAGGCGCTGCGCGGAGAAGGCGCGACGCTGCTCAACACAGCGGGTGAGCGTTTTATGTTCAAAATCGATCCGCGCGGAGAACTGGCATCGCGAGACATCGTGGCACGCGGCGTGTTTGCCGAGATCACCGCCGGACGCGGGGCGTACCTTGATTGCCGCACCGCCATTGGCGCAAAATTCAATACCGCCTATCCGACCGTAGCGGCACTGTGCAAATCGGTCGGCATCGATCCCGTCAAAGATCTGATCCCTGTCGCGCCCGCTGAGCACTACCACATGGGCGGCATCGCCACCGACAAGCGCGGACGCACCAGCGTTTCAGGTTTGTGGGCCGTCGGCGAAGTCGCCTCCACCGGTTTGCATGGCGCCAACCGTCTCGCCTCGAATTCGCTATTGGAAGCGGTGGTGTTTGGCGCCCGCGTCGCCAGTGACGTGCTGCGCGTTGTTGGTACAGGCCGCATTGGCCATTTCGTCGAGCCAAAGCGTGTCGCAGGCACTGGACCCGCTGATCCTGAATTGCGGGCGGCAGCTGTACTGCGCTTGCGTAAGATCATGAGCGAGAAGGTCGGTGTGGTGCGCGACGCGCGGGGCTTGAAAGCGGCGCTCAGCGAACTTAGCAAGATCGCATTAGAGGCCAAGGGCGACACAATTCTTGAAAACATGACTCTGACGGCGCGTCTGATTACGGCGGCGGCGCTCCAGCGCAAGGAAAGCCGCGGCGGGCATTTCCGCAGCGATTTCCCTGACACGGATCAAAAGCAAGCGCGGCGCAGTTTCATGACGCTGAAAGACCTCGCCAAGATTGATGCTCCAAAGCGGACGATGGCAGCCATCGCGGCCGCCGCGAGCTGCGCTCCATGACTTTTGTGCGTCCCGCACCACTACCAGTACCTCTTGTAGAAGCTGCAATCTCTGCAGCCTTGGCGGAAGACCTCGGCCTGCTTGGCGACATCACAACAAATGCAACCGTCGCGGCTGAGACCAAAGCTGAAGCTGTGATCGCGGCGCGTAAGCCAGGTGTCGTCTCAGGGCTGCAACTGGCGGAAGCGGCGTTTAGCGCGCTTGATCCTCACGTCATCTTTGAGATCTTAACCCCAGACGGGGGCACCGTTGCCGCCGGCGCTGTTATCGCCCGCGTCAAGGGCAACGCCCGCGCCATTCTCACCGCTGAACGCGTGGCACTCAACTTCATGGGCCGGATGTCGGGCATCGCCACCCTGACACGGCGCTACGTTGACGCCATCAAAGGCACCAACGCAAAAATCGCCGACACCCGCAAAACGACACCCGGTCTTAGAGCTTTTGAAAAATACGCCGTGCGCTGTGGCGGAGGCCAGAACCACCGCACGGGCCTCTTCGATGCGGTGCTCATTAAAGACAATCACATCGCAGCCGCTGGCAGCTTATCGAAAGCCGTGGAAGGCGCACGCGCGCTGGCTGGGCACATGGTCAAGATCGAGGTTGAAGTTGACACCCTCGATCAATTGAAAGAAGCGCTTGTTCACAAGATCGACGCCGTGCTTCTTGACAATATGACACCCGCCACACTCTCCAAGGCCGCCAAAATGGTCGCGGGCCGCTGCCTGACCGAAGCCTCCGGCGGCGTTAACCTCGATACCGTCCGCGCTATCGCTGAGTCCGGCGTCGATCTTATTTCAGTTGGGGCGCTGACTCATTCCGCGCCTGCTCTCGATTTGGGGCTGGATTTTGCGCCTGCCAAACCCGCTTAATCCGGGCGCGCTTGATTTAGCCACAGTTGTTGCCCAGCTGTTATGCAATATGCCGATTATGGGAGAAGACCGTTGAGCCGTCCGGAAAGTATTCATGCCATGCAATGGATTGTCTATTGGGGTCTTACAGCACTAGCAGGATCTGTACTGGCCGCCGTCGTTGCTGGCTACAAGAACCGCGACATCTCCTACTGGGTTGGCTGGTGCTTTGTGGTGCCACCGCTGGTCTTGTTTTTGCTTTTTATGCCAAAGCGCGAGGGTCCGCGCCCGCGTCAGCGCCGCATTGATGAAGTGGACCGCGACACAGGCTTTTTTTAGCTGGTCTTGGCTTTTGCTCTGATCGTAGCTTGCGCGGCGCTGAGGCGGGCGATGGGGACGCGGTACGGCGAGCAGGAGACATAATCAAGATTGACACCATCGAAGAACGTCACGGACTTTGGGTCGCCGCCGTGTTCACCGCAAATGCCCATTTTCAGACCCGGCTTGACGGCGCGGCCGCGATCAACGCCAATTTTCACAAGTTCGCCGACGCCGGTTTGATCGATGGAGACGAACGGATCACCGCTGAGAATTTCGCGATCTAGATAACTTGAAAGGATTGGCGACGAGTCATCGCGCGACAGGCCCAGTGCTGTCTGCGTCATGTCGTTGGTGCCGAATGAGAAAAATTCTGCGCCGCTTTCACCTTCTGCGATATCACCGGCTCTCAGTGCTGCCCTCGGTAGCTCGATCATGGTGCCGATGTCGTAAGCGAGTTTCGCGCCGGTCTCCTTTTCAACGGCAGCAGCCGCTTGCCGGATGACGTCCCGCAAAATGTCAAACTCACGCCGGAAGGCGATGAACGGGATCATCACTTCCGGGCGCACGGGGTTGCCGGTTTTCTTAGCAGCGTTGACAGCAGCCTCGAAAATGGCGCGCGCCTGCATTTCGGTGATCTCAGGGAATTTGATACCGAGGCGGCAACCGCGAAACCCGAGCATAGGGTTGAATTCTTCCAGCTCCGCGACGCGGGCCTTGAGCTTGGCCAAATCCATATCGAGGGCGGCGGCAACTTGTGCGGCTTCGCGGTCTTCGTGCGGCAAGAACTCGTGCAAGGGCGGATCAAGCAGGCGAATGGTCACCGGCAAACCCGCCATAATCTCGAACAGCTCTTCGAAATCTGCGCGCTGCATGGGCAGAAGTTTAGCGAGCGCCCGCCGCCGCCCGGCTTCGCTATCGGCGCAGATCATCTCGCGCACGGCGAGGATGCGGCCTTCTTCGAAAAACATGTGCTCGGTGCGGCACAGCCCGATGCCTTCGGCGCCAAAGTTGCGAGCCTGCCGGGCATCGCGCGGCGTATCGGCGTTAGCGCGCACCCGCATGCGACGGGCTTCATCGGCCCAACCCATCAGCGTTTCGAATGAGCCTGAGAGTTGCGGCGGGCGCATTTTAGCCCGCCCCGCATAAATGCGCCCTGTGCCGCCATCAATGGTGATGGCTTCGCCCTGCCGGAAGGTGCGCGCGCCCACGCGCATGGTGCCGGCATTGGCGTCGATCTTGAGAGAGCCGGCGCCTGATACACAAGGCCGTCCCATACCGCGCGCGACAACTGCGGCGTGGCTGGTCATGCCGCCGCGCGCGGTCAAGACGCCAACGGCTGCGTGCATGCCGTGGACGTCTTCGGGGCTCGTTTCAGTACGAACTAAAATAACATCTTTGCCTTTGGCCTTCAAAGCCTCGGCCATCTCGGAGTGAAACACGATTTCGCCAGCAGCCGCTCCGGGGGACGCGGGCAGGCCCGTTGCGATCAGGTCGTGGGTGACCTCTGAATCAATGGCCGGGTGCAGCAACTGATCAAGTGAAGCTGGATTGATCCGCAAGATCGCTTCGTCCTTGGTGATCAATTTTTCAGCCGTCATATCGACGGCGATCTTCATGGCGGCTTCCGTTGAGCGCTTACCAGAACGCGTTTGCAAGATCCAAAGCCGGCCCATCTGGATTGTGAACTCGACGTCTTGCATGTCGTGGTAATGGGCTTCAAGTTGATCGAAGATTTTTATGAGCTCGGCATAGGACGCAGGCATCACGTCTTCGAGCGCTGCGCCTAAGTGCCCGCTCGATGAGATTTTGGTCAGCGGCTGCGGGGTGCGGATACCCGCCACCACGTCCTCGCCCTGGGCATTGGGAAGGAATTCGCCAAAGACAAGCTTTTCACCCGTTGACGGATTGCGCGTAAAAGCAACGCCAGTGGCTGAGGTTTCTCCGAGGTTGCCAAACACCATCGCCTGGACGTTAACGGCTGTGCCCCACTCATCCGGGATGTCGTGCAAACGCCGGTAGGTGACGGCCCGCGTATTCTGCCAGGAGTTGAAAACCGCAGCTATCGCGCCCCAGAGCTGGACCTTGGTATCCTGCGGAAACGGCTGCCCGTGTTCGCGCTCGATGGCCTCCTTGTATTCCGCGATGATGTCGCGCCACGCGCCGGCATCGAGATCTGTGTCAGATGCAAAGCCGTTTAAGTTTTTGAAATTCTCAAGAATGTCTTCAAAGGCGCCATGCTCAACCCCCAGCACCACGTCGCCATACATTTGAATAAAACGGCGGTAGCTGTCGAAAGCGAAGCGCGCGTCGCCGGAAATTTTCGCCAAGCCCTCGACCGTCTGATCGTTGAGGCCAAGATTCAAAATGGTGTCCATCATACCCGGCATCGACGCCCGCGAGCCCGAGCGCACCGAGACTAGCAGCGGGCGCTCGACATCGCCGAATTTGGCACTAACCGTCTCGCCGATTTTTGCTATCGCCGCATCAACGTCGCTGGCAAGGCCGTCCGGCAGTTTACCGCCAGCGTTGGCGTATTCCGCCGAAACCCCGGTCGTGATCGTGAAGCCCGGTGGCACCGGCAGGCCAAGGCGTGCCATCTCGGCCAAATTGGCCCCTTTGCCGCCCAGCAGCGTGGCCATATTGGCGGCGCCTTCCGCAGAGCCGGGCGCAAACACGTAGACCCGTTTCTTTTTGCCGTCTTGGGCAGGGTGTGCCATCAGAGCGCTCCGGGACTTGGCGGTAAGGGACTGTTTCCGTTTCCGTGCAGGTGGCTTAGCAGGCATGAGACGGCGGATAAAGACATTCCCCCCTTACGGCTAAGGACGTCTTGCAATGACCGCCGGTAATTCTTGAGGAGGGATTCATGAGCACGCTTGCAAAAGTCTTGGACACCTTAGGCCAATCGAAAGCTGCAGGGCTTGCACGGCTGTTTGAGTTGCTGCGAATCGAGAGTGTTTCAACCGATCCGGCCTACAAACCGCAGTGCCAACGGGCGGCGGAATGGTGCGCGCATGAGCTCCGCAACATTGGCTTTTCGGACGCCAAGGTTGTGCCAACAAGCGGCCATCCGATTGTGGTCGCGCATGACCGCAAGACAATCCCTCCCGGCATGCCGCACGTGCTGTTTTATGGCCACTACGACGTGCAGCCTGCCGATCCGTTGGAACTTTGGACCTCGAAACCTTTTGAGCCGGTGATCGCCGACGATCCCAGCAACGGCCAAGTGATCGTGGCGCGAGGCGCGGAAGATAACAAAGGCCAGCTCATGACCTTTTTCGAAGCCGCGCGGGCCTGGAAGGCGGTCAACGGTGAACTTCCCATCGCCGTCTCGGTCATGATCGAAGGCGAGGAAGAAAGCGGTTCTCCCTCACTCCCTGAATTCCTCAAAAAACACGGCCACGAAATCAAAGCCGATGTCGTGCTCGTGTGCGATACCGGCCAGTGGGACAAAGACACGCCCGCCATCACCACCATGCTGCGCGGCCTTGTTGGCGATGAGCTGATTCTGACCGGCCCTGACCGCGATTTGCATTCCGGCATGTACGGCGGCCCGGCAACCAACCCTATCCGCGCCTTGGCCAAAGTCATGGCGGCGCTGCATGATGACAACGGCCGGATTGCGGTGCCAGGATTTTACGATGGCGTCGAAAACCCTGCCTCCGCTCAGTTGGCGCAGTGGCATTTGCTTGGCCTGCGCGGCGAAACCTTCCTCGGTGCGGTTGGTCTCAAAACGCCATACGGAGAAAGCGATAAATCCCTGATCGAGCAGCTGTGGTCGCGCCCGACGCTAGAATTCAACGGCGTCACCGGCGGCTATCAAGGCGCTGGCTCCAAGACGGTCATCCCGTCCAAGGCATCGTGCAAAATCACCTGCCGCCTCGTGGCGGGCCAAGACCCCAAGCACGTCATCGAGCGCTTGCACGCCTATGTCGCCAGCATTTTGCCGCCCGATATCAAAGCGCACTGGCTTGGCAGCCGCGGCTCTGGCGCTATCGCTTTTGATACCGCCAGCCCGGCTATGGCGGCAGCGGCAACAGCGCTTCAAGAAGAATGGGGCCGCCCAACCGTCCTGATGGGTTGCGGCGCCTCGATCCCCATCGTGTCGTCGTTCCGGGATGCCCTCGGCATGGACAGCCTGATGGTCGGTTTTGGCCTGGAAGATGATCGCATTCACTCGCCCAATGAAAAATACAATCTGAGCAGCTTCGAGAAAGGCGCGCGCAGCTGGGCCCGGATCTTAGACGCGCTCTCGAACCCCGCACCTGCGAAAACCTGATTATCTGAGGAAGGTGCTTTTCGCCGCCCCATTCACTGCCTATGTTCTGCGCCGGAACGCCTGGGCCATGCCCACAAGGAGATCGAGACGAGAAATGCGCATTTCATTCTCAAATATGATTGCTGCCGCAGCTGCCGCGCTTGCAACGCTGGCGGTGCCGGCCAACGCCCAAAATCGCAGCTTGTGGCCAAGCCAGCGCTTTAACCCGCCGCCAGTGAACGCCAACATCGCCGGTCAATTCGACTATTACGCGCTCATCTTATCGTGGAGCCCGACGCATTGCTCGACGGAAAGCTCCAACTTCGACGACCAGCAATGCAACCGTGGTGACGGCAAACGCTACTCATTTGTGCTGCACGGGCTATGGCCGCAATATGAAAAGGGCTACCCGTCTGATTGCCGCATTAACCGCCGTCCGTATGTGCCCCAGCCCTTGATCGATAAGATGCTCGATATCATGCCCGCCCCCGGCCTGATCATCCACGAGTACAAAAAGCACGGCACCTGCTCAGGTCTCGAACCGCAGGCCTACTTCGGCGAGGCGCGCAAACTTTTCCAATCGGTCAAAGTGCCCGAACGCTATAAAAATCCGTTTGAAGCGCAGTTCGTTTCGCCTGGTGAACTCGCGGCAGAATTTGCCAAGGCCAATCCAGGCTTGAAGCCGGGCTCAATCGCAATTGCGTGCGGTGGCGCGGGCAATCGCCTAAAGGAAATTCATTTCTGCTTTGGCAAGGACGGCCAATCGCGGGCCTGCGGCGGCAATGAAAATCCGCGCCGGATGTGCTCGGCTGAACGCATGTACGTGCCGCCTGTACGCTCAACCGCCCGTCTTGAGGATAACACCGGCAGGGAAGCGCCCATGATCAAACAGAACCCTATCCGGCGCCCACGTCTGATCGAAGGCCCGAATGGCAACTGATAGCGGGCTGTTCTGGCGAAAGTGATTCGCATCTGAGCACGTCAATCTGTGGAAAACGGTGGGGCGCCGCTGGGCCGCCCCAATGCCGTCTTGCCCGGGTGGATGCTAATACGCAGACTCAGTTGCGATGACCCGATTCGGTTCCCATAGGCAGCCCTCGAACGTCCGCACCGATTGGCCGGTCGCGGCTGACGCTGCGGCACAAAACCTGGCCCGGCCCGTTCAATCACAACTGACGGCGGGTGTCCGCCACGAGCACGGCGCGCGCAGTTTCTGGCAGGACATTGCCGATGTTCTGGCAACGGCACCCAGTGAGACTGGCCAGCACCAAAGTATGCCGATGCAAGCCGCCGTGATTGGGGCTGTGCGATCCGCCGTTCTACACCTTGAAAGACCACCTTTCGTTTGGGGCGGGCTTGGATTTATCACCGGCATCCTGGCCTGGCACGTCATCGGTTTCTGGGGCTTTGTTTCCACCATTGTGTTCAATCAAGATGGCGTGGTTGAACAAGCCGCTGCAGAACGCCCAACCCGCACGGTACCAGCCGTCGCTGGATACGCACGCGTCGCTTATAGGGCCGACCCGCAGTTTTGCGTCAGTCTGGTGCTTGACCGCGCGACCGGTCAAACACAGCCCGCTGCTTGCTTAGGCGACATAGAACCTTTGCGGGATGCAGGGCGCCAAAAGCGCGGAAATTCGCTTGTCGCCAACAATCTGCCGGTCGAACAGAATGCCTGGTCAACGGCGACGGCTGTTGACGCGGCACCCCCGGCAATCGGCACCCTGGAGCCCAAAGACTTCGATCTCGAAATCCATAGCGAGTCGTTGCCCCGCTAAAGCTTTTAGGCGGCTTTACGCAGTCTCTCAGCGCGCCAGCTTGAGGGTGCCCGCGCGATAAAGCCGGAGCTTGGTTCGCCGCCAGCTGTGTCGAGGATCGAAGGATCAAAGCTCCAGCTTCTAGCCAGCTTCAAAACCTGCTGTTCTGTCGGATGCAGGATGATAGCGCCACCAGCATCGCCCTTGCGGCCTTTAATGCCTCTCAGATCGAAGAGTTTGAGCCCGAGCGCACGTTCCTCCGCCGTCAGGCGTCCGCGGTCCCAGATCACGCCTTCATCCCCGATTGCAAAGGCGCGCACCATGCGCCCAGCGTCGAGTTTGGCCCAGGCGAAGAAGTCAATAATCGGAAATCCAGCGAAGTATTGCACCTGGGAGAAGTCCGAGCCTAAGCGCGCCAGCAGCGGCGTCAGCTTATCGACGAACGAGCGGCCAACGGGAAGGGGCAGCGGCACGCCCGCGACGAACGTCCAACCTTTGATGGGCGGCGACACAAACACATACGTATCCCCAAGTTCGGCTGAATAGACAGTGCCTATGCCGGAGTTCCAGTTGGCAGGTTCGGCAGCTGTTAGCTCCAAGGCCTCGATGACCTGAGCCGTGTCCTTGGTACGGATTGCGATCCAGGCCATGTTGTAGCCAAAAGCCTTCGGGCTGTCGGGCACAACTTCAAACACAACGCGGCGGTCCGCCAAACGCGGCGCAACAAAGGCTGCAATCGCAGCAACGGTCAGAGCGATGATAATGGCGATGAATGGTATCAAGCGAATCGCGAGCCCAACGTGTTTGATCGAAACCTTTTCCGATCAGACCGCGATGGTGGCAAGTTGGCAATTGCGGCTGTTAGTGGAAAACGCACGGGCGGTGTGGCCTGTATGCACGTGCTGACATCATAACAAACAGACGAGGCCAATCTGGCACGTGATGAGGACCGCGGGGTTGGCCCTATGCGCGCCAAGACTGACCTCGACTTAGACGGCGGGGCGATGAAGAGGGCGATCTCCCCGGTCCGTCAGTTTGTGCGCGTAGATAGCATGCCTAAGCGGGGCAGGTAGCCAGGTTCACACCGCACTCCGGCTACGAGCCAGAACCTATTGGCGGGACGTGACAATCACACGACAACGTAAAGCCCATGAAAAAACCGGGGCTCAGGGCCCCGGTTTTGCGTCCGGTCAATCGTCAATGGGGGAAGAGCAAGACCGCAATAGATCAGGGCAAGGTCGCCTTGGCTGTGAACATGAAGGTTGAGTCGCACTGCAGAACGACGCCGGTGCAGAAGCTGCCGGCATTCGAGATGTCGGTATCGACGTAGCGGAAGTCGAACGAGAACTTTTCGACGGTCAGCGTAATGCCAGCATCCCAATACGAGTAGTTGTTGCTGGTATTGGCGATCAGAGCCTTGTAGGCGGCATCTTCGCCCTTCTGATAACCGTAGCGGGCGCTGATGGAGGGATCGAAGACCCATACCTTCGGCAACGCGTAGGATGCTGTGCCTTCAACCGTAAAGACGCTGCCGGTTTCGCCGGTGTAATCGGGCGACCAGTAGCCGGTCACGCCCAGTGTCAGTTCCTTCATCGGGTTGCCGCTGGCGCCAAGTTTAAACTCAACGTAGTCGGTTTCGTTTGAGCCAGGGATGCCGCCAATGACGGTGTCTTTGCTGCCTGGGTAAGCGTAATAAATCACACCGAGATCAAAGGTCACGGGGCCAAGGACCGGCTTGATGCCGCCGTAAATATCAAGCTCAACAGGCGCGATATTGTGGTTGTTAATGTCGTTACCAAAGTCAATCATCGACGACCAAAGGCCGAAGTAAGCGATGCCGTAGGAGAGATCAGTGCCGCCCTGCACCGCGGGATCTTCCGTCTTCTGCGAGATGCCGCGGAAGCGGTAATCCGACTGGACGCCAAGGTTGAAAGTATAAGCGAAGGCCGGTGCGTCATCGGCGCGCGCGGCGCTGCCAAAGCCAGCGGTTGCCAGAGCAATGGCGCCCGCAGCTTCAAGCAATTTTCTCAAGTTCAGCATTTTGGATCGACCCCTGTCCCGAATTCGGCTACGGCCCCTGCGAACACTATTTCGTTCGACTCTCACCGTGTTGGGATCAGAAAATCCAATTTGAGGTGCTGACACAAGCAGTTTGGCGGCATAGCCACGACCATCGCCAAGGGCTGTCACCGGACAGCAACGCTGCCCTGTATTTCGGCCATTAGGCACCTGCATCTGCCTAGACATCAGGCAGTTCTTGGGAGGCGTGCGGCGGCAAAACAGACGCACTGCCCATCATTTAAGCAATGGAGAATAGCTCGATAGGACCTGAGGTCAGAAAATGATCCGAACCGGTCGCGATTGACTTAGCCACACGTCATGACATCACTGCCGCCCCACCTCAGGATAAATCCCCAATGCCCGCCTCCAAATCCTCGCCCAAAACCGCTCTGATCACCGGCGCGGCCCGCCGCATTGGCCGGGCCATTGCTCTCGATCTGGCCCGTGACGGCTGGGATATCGCCATTCATTACCGGGCCTCAAAAACCGAGGCGGAACAGCTTGTTCAAGAGCTGAAAAAGCTTGGCGTAAAATCGGCTGCCTTCTCAGCGGACCTTGCCAAGTTCAGCGAGCTGGCAGGACTGGTTGCGCAGGTCTGCCGCGCTATGGGACCACCTGCGTGCCTGATCAACAACGCCTCTGAATTTTTGCTCGACAGTCCAGTGAGCGCCGATGAAGCTACCTGGGACAAACACCTCGATATCAATTTGAAAGCGCCGGTGTTTTTGGCGCAGGCGATGGTGCGAAATCTCCCAGAGGGCACTGCTGGCAATATCATCAACATCATCGACCAGCGGGTGTGGAAGCTGACGCCTGAGTTTTTCTCTTACACAATTTCAAAAGCAGGTTTGTGGACCGCCACCCGCACGCTTGCCCAAGCTTTAGCGCCGCGTGTGCGCGTCAATGCCATAGGACCCGGGCCCGTGTTGCGCAGCGTCCATCAGGATGACGCCGCGTTCAGCGCCGAGCAGGCCTCAACACTTTTAGGGCGCGGCCCGACCCCGGAAGAAATCGCCGCTGCGGTCCGCTTCATTCTCTCAGCCTCATCAATGACCGGCCAGATGATTGCGCTCGATGGCGGTCAACATTTGAGTTGATTTTTTCATCCCAAAAATCATCGGCAGTACGCCTCGCGGGCGGACGCCAAATTGAAACCGCCTTGAGTTCTATTCCCTTGTCTTACCAAATAAATTTCAGCGAATTTGCCACAATCCTTCCCTTATCGCTTCTCATTGCCGCCCCATTGCCAGGCGATCTTCATTTCTGAGCCACGGGGGCTCAATCAACGAATTGTTAAGGTTAAGCGCCTAGAAACCAATCCTGGTTCTGTTGGGTGCTCCTGTTGAGGGTGCCGCGTATTTATGGGTGAAACCATGATGTTCCGCGTTGGGGCGCATTTTGCGCTGCCATTAGCGACTGCCGTTTGCGCAGTTGGCTTTTCTGTCTCGGCGATCGCCGCAGATCTTCCTGAAGTCAAAATCTCGGACAACAACAAAGTTCCCGAGTGCGCCACGCCAGGACGGCTGACCGCCTTCCTTGAGGGGCGGAATTCCAAGATCGATGCGAAGTTTTCACCCATCGCCGCGGACTATATGCGTGTCGGGGAAGAGCTTGGCATCCGTTGGGATACAGCCTTTTTCCAAATGCTGCTCGAGACCGGCAATCTCACCTTCACAGGTGATGTCGATATTAAGCAGAACAATTTTGCAGGCTTAGGCGCAACGGGTAAGCACGAGTCGGGCGAGACCTTCCCCGACGTTGCGACCGGCGTCAAAGCCCACCTTCAGCACCTGCTGATGTATTCAGGCGAGAAGGTCGAAAACCCCGTCGCTGAGCGCACCCGCAAGGTCCAGGAATGGGGTGTTCTCGATAACTTTCATAAGAGCATCAAGGGTCCGGTCACTTACGAAATGCTCGCGCGTCAATGGGCGCCAACCTCAAAGCGCTATGTCAGCGATATCGAGACCATCTCCGACAGCTTTTATGACGGCCTTTGCAAATCGGCTGATCCCAAGCCCGAAATGATGGCGCTGGCGAAACCAGCCAACGTTGTGAAGCCTGGCAAGCAGATTGCAGCCGCCATAGCCGCAGCAAAGACAGCCAAAGCAGCAGCTTCAGTTGCAGCC
>JAYTQI010000269.1:0-9149 GCA_043746825.1 Hyphomicrobium sp.
GCCGGGCGTCCCGTTGGCGCGTCGGTGTCATTGATCATGAAGGTAAGCGCCCACGATTTCGGCATGCCGGGGAAGAACTCGGCATAATTGGAAAGCGCCGGGATCACACCCGGCAGGCCTTTGATTTTCATATCGCCAAGGCCGTTCTTTTCGGCCGCCAGCACCGTCTCGCGCTTTAAGACCCGGCCATGCTCGCCCGCTCCATCATTGAGCCACATCCGGATGAAGCGGCAGTAATCGCCGACAGTCGCATAGAGCGCATGTCCACCCATGTGGATTTCTGGAGCCTGCGGCAACTCAAGATCGGGTAGCGCTGTCAGCGAACCATCATCGCCGCGCTGATGCAGGCGGGCAAGGCGCGCCCGCATCGACGGCGTCATCGTGAACGCCGTGTCTGTCATGCCGAGCGGCGCGAAGATGCGCTCCTGCATGACTTCGCCGAGCCGTTTGCTGGTGATGCCTTCCACCACTTGTCCGGCCCAGTCGATGTTGCAGCCATATTCCCACTGTTCGCCCGGATCAAACAACAGCGGCACGTTGATCGAGGCTTTCGAAGACGTAATCACGCTGGGCTGGCCGTGCTCTTTGGCGAGGCGGTTGTATTTCTCATTGAAAAAATCATAACCAAAGCCCGCTGTGTGCAGCAGCAGCATCCGGGTGGTGATATCGCGTTTTGGCGCGCGCAAGACTGGATTTCCGGACGCATCAAAACCTTCAAGAACCTTTAGCTTGCCAATATCCGGCGCGTAGGTTTTGGCAGGAGAATCGAGATCGAGCTTGCCGTCTTCCACCAATTGCAGACAAGCCGTACCGGTGATGGCCTTGGTGGTTGAGAAAATGGCGAACACGCTGTCAGTGGTCATGTCGTCAGCGCCGCTAAGCATGCGCTTACCCGCAGCCCCTTCATAGAAATTTGCATTTCTATCGGTCGCTATTGCCACAACACCTGGCAATGAGGGACTTCCAGAAACAACACGCTGGAGGATCATGTCAGCGGCGTTTTTCAAATTCTGGCTCATTAATTTCCTCCAATTGTTTTAATATGCTCTACCGGCACGTCTTTCATTCTTATGCGACACTAACACAGACCACAACGGGCTGGAACGCCGACGAGAGTCTCACAGCAATTCGATCACCTGCGTCCGCACGATCACCCGGGTCTGGCGGAACGTCCCTTCCAGCTCTGTGCGAAATGTCCGCCACCAGGACTTGTCGAGTGTCTCCACCATCACCTCTATTACCACCACATCGTCATGCTGGGTCTTGCCGCTGCTCTCCCACCGCCCCTCAGCGGGGGCGCGGTTGTAGGCGGTAATGCCGCCAAATTTTTTGGAGAGGTTCCACGCCACCTCTTCAAACGGATGCGGCCCAAATGGCCGGCCATCGTTGTCGCGCACGGGCAGCAAAATTTGAATGAGATGCACGTCAGCCCCCCGAAGTTAAACGGACGCGTCAGGAGCCCTGCAGCCTGATTCGGCATATTCGGCTGACCCCCTTTGAGCGAAGGGCGCTACAAAGGGTGGGGTGAAATGGGCCCCTGACGCCGTCGCACTATACCGGATCCGGATGCCCTTTCATAATATTGGGGCAATCAAGCGCGCCAAGCCTTCCAAGGTATCGCGCCGTGACCCCGCAGCGGCATCAAAGGGCCGCGTCTGAACCATGAGTTGCTCAATCCACAATTCCACGGCGCGAATCTCCGCTTTGCTGTGAATGACGCTACTCACCTCAAAATTGAGAAACATGCTGCGGGAATCGAAATTGGCTGAGCCCACGGTCGCGGCCACGTCATCGATCAGCATGGCTTTGGCGTGCACCATGCCGCCCGTGTACAGCAGGACCTTGCATTTCAGCTTGCTCAGATCGCGCAAATACTGGCCGCGCGCCAGATCAACCAGGATCTGATCGGATTTTTCCGGCACGATGACACGAACATCGAGGTCGCGTTGCAGCGCGATCTGCAACGCCTGCGCCAGCATTTCATTGGGTATGAAATAGGGACTCACAATCCACAACCGCTTCTTGGCCGCAAAAATAAACGATAGAATACCCTCAAAAAGCTCATCATCCGAAACATCGGGACCCGAAGGCACAACCTGGACAATAGCGCCGTCTTTCGCCGAGGGCGAGGGGGCGGCCGTTGGCGCGTCCGGCGGCATCTTGTCCTTCGCTGCAAAATTCCAGTCGCAGCGGAAGATCTCGTCATAGTGGGTGGCGGCGGGGCCATCCAAAACAAATGAGAAATCGGCCCACCGCTTGGGGTTGGGCTTTGGGCCAAGATATTCATCAGCAAGATTACGACCGCCTGCAAAAACCCGCTGATTGTCAAAAACTGCGATCTTGCGATGGTTGCGCAGATTTCCCCGGTTCAAAAGCGTGATGCGCCAAATGGGCAGGAAAAACGCAACCTTGCCGCCTGCCCTTTTTAGCTGACGCAACAGCCTGCGCGCCATGTGGAACGATCCAAAGCCATCAATCAGCAGGCGGACCTCGACCCCTTCTTTTGCCCGCGCGATCAGGTGCTCAATGATAGCCGTGCCCGTTGCATCCGCTTTCAAGACATAAGTTTGAATGTGAATGCTGGTCTTGGCCGTATCGATGAGGGCGATCAAATCCGCGTAGGCATCTTCGCCGCCCTCATGAAACTTGAAATAGTTGCCGTGGGTGATGCCCTCGGGCCCGAGATGTTCCGCTGCCAAAACTGCTTCCGGATTAAGAAATCTTTGCGCTGCCGGTTCGGGCGAGAGCACCACGTGCGGCTTAGTTTTGGCGATCTGGTCAATCTTGCGGTTGCCGAAAAACCAGAACAGCGGCAGGCCTATCAGGGGGAGTGTGAGAATGCCAATCAACCAGCCAACGCTGCTGGCGGGTGCGCGCCGCTTGCGGATGATCCCGGCCACGACAAGAAGCGCCAGCGGCATCAAAATGAAACCGGATGAGAGAATGAGGCCAATGGTGCCATAGGACGGAAAAAAGTCTGAGAAAAACATCGCGACACCCCAACGCCCCAAATGCTACATTTAAAAAACGGCCCGTTTTATGTCTAATCCTATCAGGGTATCTCATCTTGCGGACTAACCGAAGTGCAAATACTGGACGAACGGTTGGAAAGCAGACCTCTAAGGCCACACCACCGATGGCTTGAGCGTCGCCAGAAATGTTGCAGCGCTCTCCGCTATCCGCGCTTTTGCATCCGTGTCGAAGTGATTATAGGTCCGCACCATCTGCGCCATGCGTGGATTGGACTTTATGGTGTCCGCATGGCGCGAGATAAAGTCCCAATAGAGCGCATTGAAGGGGCAGGCCTTCGGGCCCGTCCGGATCTTCACGTCATAGATGCACGTTCCGCAATAATCGGACATCCGGTTGATGTACGCCCCACTCGCGGCGTAGGGCTTCGACGCCAACAAGCCGCCATCAGCAAACTGGCTCATGCCAATGGTGTTTGGCAGCTCCACCCATTCATAGGCATCGGCATAAACCGCCAAATACCACTCATGCAGGGCTTGCGGCGAGATGCCAGCAAGCAGTGCGAAGTTTCCGGTCACCATCAAGCGTTGGATGTGGTGCGCGTAGGCTTCCTCTTTGGTTTGTGTAACAGCGGCGGCAACACACGCCATGTTTGTCTCAGCCGTCCAATAGAAGTCCGGCAGCGGCCGGTTGTGATTGAGCGCATTGGACGCCGCATATCTCGGCATCTTGAGCCAATAGATCCCGCGCACGTATTCGCGCCAGCCAATGACTTGGCGGATGTAGCCTTCTGCGGCGTTGAGCGGCACCCGGCCCGCCCGATACGCCGCCTCGACTTTGCGGCAGATGGCGAGTGGGTCGAGTAGTCCGCAATTAAGATACATCGAAATGATGGAATGATAGAGAAAGCGTTGATCACTTAGCATCGCATCCTGATAATCGCCGAAGTTTGCAAGAGCCGTCTCGACGAAATTATCAAATGCAGATTCGGCGTCCTTGCGCGTCACCGCAAACCAAAATGGCTCGGCATCGCCGAAATGATCTGAAAACCTGGCCTTCACCAGCGCCAGCACCTCACGCGTGATCATGTCTTGTTGAAAGTGGGCCGGTTGCGGCATGAACAAATCAGATCTTGCTGATTTGCGATTGTCGTGATCGAAGTTCCAGGCACCGCCAGTCGGTTGATCGCCGTCCATGAGCAAACCGGTCATGCGCCGCATGTCGCGATAGAAGTACTCCATGCGCAATTGCTTGCGGCCATCTGCCCAGGCCTTGAACGCGTCAATAGAACTTATAAATCGCGTGTCTGTCAAAATATTAACGGGCAATTTGAAACGCTCAGCCCAGCCCCGCATGTCTTGCAACACACGCCATTCACCGGGCTCGGTCACAATAATGCGCTGCGGCTTAAATTTGGTAATCGCGCGTGCCACCTCGCCTGAAAAACTTTGGGCGTTGCCGCGATCATCAAGGCGCGTGTAGGCAACCTCCCAGCCGAGCGAACTCAACTCGTCCGCGAAGTGCCGCATGGCCGAGAACAGCAGGATAATCTTTTTCTTATGATGCTTGATATAGGTCGCCTCCGCCACAACCTCGCACATCAACACGAGATCTAGGGCCGGATCGCAGGCCGCTAAACTTGAGAGTTGTGGCGACAGCTGGTCTCCCAAAACCAGGACAAGGTTTCTCACGTTGCGAGGCGGGGCGGCGCGGCTCATCGAGGATTTCGCTGTGATAGAACGACATGTTTGGGTTTGTTGTATAAACGGATCTGGCAGCCGAATGGATCGCCAGGCTCTTGAAACGTGCGTCAGACTGGAAAGCGGCAAAAATGGCCATGTTCGCGCGCTACATCGGGATCGACTACTCAGGTGCTGAAACGCCAGAGTCGAGCCTCAAGGGCTTGCGCATCTACATCAGCGAGGGCGGGGACTTACCAACAGAGGTCCTGCCGCCGCCGTCGCCTAAAAAATACTGGACGCGGCGCGGCGTGTCCGAATGGATTGTCCAAGAGCTTGGCAAGCCTGAACCAGTGCTGATCGGGATCGACCATGGTTTCTCGTTTCCTATTTCGTACTTTGAGACCCACGGCCTTACGCTCAAGTGGTCCTTCTTTCTCGACGACTTCCAGAAACATTGGCCAACGGACGAAAACATCTACGTCGATTTCGTCCGCGACGGCCTGAACGGCAACGGCGCCGCCAGACAAGGCAATGCGCGCTGGCGCCGTCTAACGGAGTTGCGCACCAAGCGCGCCAAGTCCGTCTTTCATTTCGATGTGCAGGGCACAGTCGCAAAATCTACGCATGCGGGCCTCCCCTGGCTGCGCTTTATCCGCCATCGGCTTGGCACTCGTGTCCATTTTTGGCCCTTCGATGGCTGGGAGATTCCGGCTGGGCGTTCCGCGATTGCGGAAGTTTACCCATCGCTGTGGAGCAAAAACTTGCTCTCTGAAGATCGCACGGGAGATCAGCATGACGCCTACGCCATCGCCGCCTGGCTGTCGGCAGCGGATCACGGCAACACACTCACGCAATACTTGAGCCCAAGACTCACCCCATCAGAGCGGGCGCTGGCCAATATCGAAGGCTGGATCCTAGGGGTGGCGTGATGAGCCGCAAACACCGCTGCGTTGGGCGAATTGTATCCTGGCCAATCGCGCTTAGACTTCGCAGCATACAGAAACCCTATCACATCAGCGTTGCGCTGCCAATTCCGAAGTATAGTGAATAGCAAAATATCGTGCCGGGATTTGTTAAGTAAATAATCCACACGCGGCGCTTGGCCCACATTGACAGGCGCCGCCCCCCGCCTATGGTGCGCGCAAATCCCGTTCTTAACTCTATAACAATCGCAAGGAAGCCCATCCCGTCATGGCCGCCACCCGCACGCCCGCCAAACATTTTCAAGCCCTTGCCATTGGCGCACCCGAGCCCTATCGCGCGCTTCCCGTGCGCATCGAGCGCATGATCCACTTTATCCCGCCACATAACGAGAAGATTCGCGTTAAACTGAAAGAGACGATCAAGCAGGTCGACGTCGTACTCGGCAATCTTGAGGACGCCATTGCGCTGAGTGAGAAGGAAGCGGCGCGTAAGGGCTTCATCTCGATGGCGCGCGAATTTGATTTCGGCACTACAGGGCTTTGGACGCGCATCAACTGTTTGAACTCGCCGTGGATGCTCGATGATGTCACTGAGATTGTCGCCCACGCAGGCAACAAGCTCGATGTCATTATGCTCCCCAAAGTCGAAGGCCCGTGGAATATCCACTATCTCGATCAGCTCCTGGCGCAGCTGGAAGCCAAACACGCCGTCAAAAAGCCAATCCTGATTCACGCCATTTTAGAAACTGCGGAGGGCGTCAACAACATTGAAGCCATTGCGGCAGCGTCGCCGCGTATGCACGGCATGAGCTTAGGGCCCGCCGACCTCGCAGCCTCGCGCGGCATGAAGACAACGCGCGTTGGCGGCGGCCATCCGGACTACGGCGTGCTGGCCGACGCTTCCGCTGACAAAGCAGCCCCGCGCAATTTCTATCAGCAGGATCTGTGGCACTACACGATCGGCAAAATGGTCGATGCCTGTCTCGCCTATGGCCTGAAACCGTTCTACGGGCCTTTCGGTGATTTCTCCGACAGCGCCGCCTGCGAAGCCCAGTTCCGCAATGCATTTTTGCAAGGTTGCCTCGGCGCCTGGTCACTCCACCCATCGCAAATTGAAATTGCCAAGCGGGTGTTCTCGCCAGACCCCGCAGAAGTCAAGTTCGCCAAACGTATTCTCGACGCCATGCCGGACGGCACGGGTGCTGTAATGATCGACGGCAAGATGCAGGATGACGCGACCTGGAAGCAGGCCAAGGTCATCGTCGATCTGGCCCGGCTCGTCGCTTCCAAAGACCCAGCCCTTGCGAGCGCCTACGGTCTGACGTAAATCCCCTCTCCCCATTCCCGCACGCAATGGGGATAGGGAGTCTCAAGAGGCCCGCCTTAAATGCAAAAAATACGAACAGCGAAATACCGGGTGGGCGATGCGGTCAAACACCGGATCTATCCCTTTCGCGGCGTCGTCTTCGATATCGATCCCGTATTTTCCAATACCGACGCGTGGTGGCTATCGATCCCCGAAGAAATCCGCCCCCGCAAGGACCAGCCGTTTTATCATCTCTACGCCGAGAACGCCGAGACCGTGTATGTCGCCTATGTCTCTGAACAAAACCTCCTTCCAGACGACAGCGGCCAACCCATGCGCCACCCCGAGATCTCTGAGCAGTTCGAACGCGACTCATCCGGCCAATACAAACTCCGCAACCCCATCGCCCATTGAACACTAAAAAAAACCGCCCGGATTTTTCCGGGCGGTTGATTGTGATCTGCGTTCGGCCACTGATGCGCGTTATTTCTTCGGCGCGGCGGCAGCAGCTGCCGGAGGCTTGCCAGCTGCAGCAGCCGCAGGAGCGCCATCCGTCGAACCTGTGGTCGCTGGCACCGGCATGCCTTTGTCCATTGGAATGGCCTGTACCTTGTTCTGCTCAGCCGCCAATTGCTGCTGACGCTCTTGGATCGACTTCATCAAAGCGCCGCGGGCTTCGCGATACTTTGCATTATCAATTGGAGGACCGGCCTGAGCTTCCGTAAAGCCATCAAGCGGTACGGGGAAGCCAATGGGCTGAGCTGCGGCGTTCATGGACAGCACCATAATGCCGCCACCGGTCTTCATGGCGTCGATGATTTCCTTGGAGGCTTCCGTCTCGGCTGTGCAGCCAGCCGGATGGCAAAGCGAATACTTCAATTCAATCGGCTTCAGGGCCTTCTCATCGACCTTCTCGTTCTTCTGTGCGGCGGCCCACTGCTCTTTAGTGTAAACGGCAGCGCGGATACCCGGTGGAATCGCCATGCCCAGCGGCACCATCACCATCAGCGAGGGCTTGTCTGAACCCTCGATCTCGCGGATCGCAGCTGATACGAGAACAAGCCCGGTGTTGCCATCAAGACGCTCATGATGCGTGAGGCAAAGATTTTTCTCTTCCTTGACCTCTTTGCCGTCCTTGTCCTTTTTGAACATCGGCGCTTTTTCGCAAAGCTTCACCCAGGCGCTTTTCGATGGCTCAACGCCACCGGCTGCGGCAGTTGCTGGCGCACCGGCAGCAGGCGCTGCGGCGGCGGCTGGAGCTGAGGCGGCCGGAGCGGCGGCAGCAGGAGTTGCGGCTGCAGGGGCAGCTGCTGCTGGCTTGGCTGCCGGCGCTGCGGCAGCAGGCTTTGCAGCCGGTGCGGCAGCGGCTGGCTTTGTCTCAGCGAGGCCTGGTGATGCCATCACAAACAGCGACAGCGCGGCTGTCCCGCAGAACCCGGACTTGAACCCGCATAAGCGCGAAACTGCGTCTCTCATTTAAATAAAATTCCTTGTGTTTAAGAGCGGGTCTTGCCCACTCTGCCCCTCTCAACGCCGCGCGCATGCGCACGTCCCGGCACCCGTGTGGCGCCTCTAAGGCGAGCGAATAAGGCTGGGATTGCGGCAATCCCGTGACCGGGCTTCACAGCTGGCGGGGACGGTGGTGCAGCGAGCGGCGCTCCGTGGCAAACTAGCCACTGCGACAAGCTGCTCGAGCCTGAATTCTGGGCTGTCCCAACTCAGAATATTTTTGCCCGCGAGGGCCATATACCGGAATTTTGGACGTGTTATCAGATACCTCGAATACGTCCTGGATGTATCAAATGCGCGCGCTTACCTTAACTCTTGTTTTAGCCATAGCTCACTTCAGCAGCGCTATGAGCCCTGCTGCGCGTGCCGAGCCGCAGACGGCAATCGCCATTCACGGCGCACCGAATATGCCGCGGGATTTCCCGAACTTCCCTTACGTCAATCCTCAAGCCCCAAAGGGTGGGCGTGTCACTCTTGGAATCCTTGGAACCTTTGACAGCCTCAATCCCCTGATCGTCAAAGGCTTGGCCGTCGCGGGTGTGCGCGAATTATCCTTTGAGAGCCTGATGGCGCGTGGTCAGGATGAAGCCTTCACGCTGTATGGCCTGCTTGCCGAGACCATTGATGTTGCGAGTGACGGCAAGTCAGTCACCTTCGCACTGAATGCCAAAGCCGCGTTCTCCGATGGCAGACCTGTGACAGCCGATGACGTGATCTTTTCTTTTGAAATTCTCAAGACCAAAGGCCGGCCAAACCATC
>JAYTQI010000270.1:0-1789 GCA_043746825.1 Hyphomicrobium sp.
GTCTTAACGATTCCAGCGGCGTCGAGGCCAGCCTGAGCGTACATCACGTCTGGCTTGTCGTGGTCGATGAAGGTATCCGGCAGAGTCAACGCCCGCACCTTGAGACCGTGATCCATCAAGCCTGACGAAGACAGATACTGAAGCACATGACTGCCAAAGCCGCCGACGGATCCTTCTTCAATCGTGATCAGCACTTCATTCTCTTTTGCGAGACGTTTGATCAACTCTGTGTCGAGCGGCTTCATGAAGCGCGCATCAACAATTGTTGGTGCCAATCCAAAGGTTGCAAGTTGATCGGCGGCTTTCAAGGCTTCTGGCAATCTGGCGCCAAGTGAAAGGATGGCAACCGTACCACCTTCGCGGATGACCCGGCCTTTGCCGATTTCGAGCGGAATGCCGATTGGCGGCATTGCGACGCCCGTGCCCTCACCGCGCGGGAAACGGAACGCGCAAGGCCGGTCATCGATAGCGGCCGCCGTCGCAACCATATGCTTCAATTCCGCTTCGTCGGCCGCAGCCATAACGACGAAATTTGGCAAACAGCCGAGATAAGCGAGATCAAACGATCCCGCATGCGTCGGCCCGTCTGCGCCAACCAAACCAGCTCGGTCGATCGCAAAACGTACAGGCAGTTTCTGGATCGCGACATCGTGCACGACCTGATCATAGGCGCGCTGCAGGAAGGTCGAATAGATTGCTGCGAATGGTTTCATTCCCTCGGTCGCCATGCCAGCCGCGAACGTCACCGCGTGCTGTTCGGCAATGCCGACATCGAATGTACGCTTTGGATAGGCTTTCGCGAAAACATCGAGCCCGGTGCCTTCCGGCATAGCGGCCGTAACGGCAACAATGCGGTCATCTTTGGCGGCTTCCTGCACAAGACTGTCAGCAAAGACGCGGGTGTAGCTCGGCGCAGTTGGCTTTGGTTTGGATTGCACACCGGTGACGAGATTAAACTTGGCGACGCCGTGATATTTGTCGTCGGACTCTTCAGCCGGGCCGTAGCCCTTGCCTTTTTTTGTGACAACATGCACGAGGATTGGTGCCTGATCCGCGTCGCGGACATTCTTCAAGACTGGCAAGAGCTGATCGAGATCATGGCCATCGACCGGGCCGACGTAATAGAAGCCCAGCTCTTCAAACCAGATACCGCCCGACCAATAGGTACGCGTCATTTCCTCGGCGCGGGCGGCGCGGCGTTCCCACTTTTTGGGGAATTTCCGGGCCAGTTGTTTGGCGAGATCGCGCAAATGCAAATACGAACCACTCGTCGTCATACGCGTCAGATATTTCGATAGCGCCCCGGACGGGGGGGCGATGGACATATCATTGTCGTTCAAGATCACAATCAAGCGCTCATTGCGGGCACCTGCGTTATTCATGGCTTCGTAAGCCATTCCAGCGCTCATGGAGCCATCGCCGATCACGCAGATGACGTTATTTTTCTCGCCCTTCAGATCGCGGGCAACCGCCATGCCGAGGCCAGCTGAGATGGACGTCGATGAGTGGGCAGCGCCGAAGGGATCGTAGACGCTTTCTGTGCGTTTTGTGAAACCGGACAAGCCACCGCCCTGGCGCAGCGTGCGAATGCGGTCACGGCGGCCGGTGAGAATCTTATGCGGATAGGCCTGATGACCCACATCCCAAATGAGACGGTCACGCGGGGTGTCAAACACGTGGTGGATGGCGACGGTGAGTTCGACGACGCCAAGCCCAGCGCCAAGATGACCGCCCGTGACGGAGACGGCTTCAATTGTCTCAGCTCGCAACTCTTCTGCGAGTTGCTTGA
>JAYTQI010000271.1:0-9061 GCA_043746825.1 Hyphomicrobium sp.
CAGGGCAAAATCGAAGCAGCGCTCGTCAAAGCCGCCGGGCCCGACGGTGATCGCGTGCGCAAGGCGCAACCCGGTGAACAAGACAAAGCTATGCACGCCACCACCCATTATTCGGTAATCGATCAAGTTGCCCGCAAGGCCGCGTGGGTATCCTTGAAGCCCGTCACTGGCCGCCAGCATCAATTGCGCGCCCACATGCACATGATTGGCCACCCGATTGTCGGCGATAACAAGTATGATGGCGACAAAAACATGCCGGCTGAAAACATCGACGTGAAGCTGCACCTGCACGCCCGCCGCCTGATTATTCCGCATCCAAAAACCGGCGCTAAAATCGACGTTACAGCGCCACTGCCCGACCACATGAAACGGACTTGGGAGGTGCTGGGGTTTGATGTCGATATGTTTGGGGCGAAAGAGGAATGAACCTCATTATCTTCGATTGCGATGGCACCATTGTTGACAGCCAGTCTGGCATTGTCTTGTCGATGGAGCACGCCTTCAAGACATTGAAACTCGTAGCCCCCACCCGCGCCGCCACACTCTCGGTTGTCGGTCTGTCGCTGCCAGAAGCCTTTTCGGTCTTGGCGCCAGATCAAGACTACGAAACGCGCTCAGAGCTTGCCGAGCGCTACAAAAGCGCCTTCCGTGACATGAACCAGGATCCTTCTGAACACGAAGTGCTGTTTCCTGGCGCGCGCGAGATCATCACAAGCTTGGCGCAGCGCGGCGACATGGTGCTCGGCATCGCCACTGGAAAATCACGGCGCGGCGTTGAACGGCTTTTGACTCGTGAAGGCTGGCAGAACCAATTCGTCACCATTCAAACCGCCGACGATCATCCCTCAAAGCCGCATCCTTCGATGATCCTGCGCGCGATGTCCGAGACGGGCGCTGATAAATCCCGCACCGTCATGATCGGCGATACCACCTACGACATCGATATGGCGCGTGGGGCGGGAAGCCACGCGATTGGCGTCACCTGGGGCTATCATACCCGCGATGAACTTGACGAAGCTGGTGCCCACATCATAATTGACAGTTATGAAGCGTTGCCAGCGGCCATCGCGCAACTGCTCAACAAGGGCTCACCATAATGACGTCGAACGGCAATCATTCCAATGGTCATGAGAAGCCAAGCGGCGCGCCCAAGGGTCCCATCACCGACACCATGCAGAAGCCGCTGATCAAGCGCTTCTACAAAGAGGCCAGTGTTGGCGATGGCGCATTCTTTCAAATCCTGCTTGACGGACGCGTCGTCAAGACGCCGAAGAAACGCGCTCTACTTTTGCCAACACGCCCGCTGGCCGACGCCATCGCCGCCGAGTGGGCAGCCCAAGGCGACAACATCGAACCCTGGACCATGCCCCTGACGCGCTTCGCCAACACCGCGATTGATGCGGTCGGCGATGCGCAGGAAGATGTCGCGGGCGATATCGTTGCCTTCGTCACCAGCGATCTGCTGTGCTACCGCTCATTGGAAGAACCGAAATTGGCGGACAAACAAGCCGCACATTGGGATCCGGTTTTGGCATGGGCGAGTGAGGCCCTTGGCGCTAAGTTTATCGTCACCAAAGGTATCGTGCCGGTTGAGCAGCCACGCATTGCCATTCAGCGTGTTGCTGGCGCGCTCGAGCCGCATGAGCCGTTTCGCTTGACCGGCCTGCATGTCATCACAACCTTGACCGGTTCAGCCATTCTGGCTGTCGCCCACGCGCGAGATGCGCTGTCTGCAGATGCCACATGGGCGGCGGCGCATGTTGATGAAGATTATCAGATCGCCATGTGGGGCCCGGACGAGGAAGCGGTGCAGCGGCGCAAAAACCGCCGCTTTGACTTCGACGCCGCAAGCCGCCTGCTTGAATTGCTCAAACATTCGGGCGCGCCCGGAGCAGCCGCAAAGACCGGGCACTAGTCGTCACGCCCCGCCAACGACGCCTAGCGCGATCAGTCCGCGCAGCGTGATGAACAAGCCCATCATCATCACCAGCGCACCGGAGATGTAGGGTAGGCGCTCGGCCCAGACATCAAAGCCTGAAAAGCGCTTCGCGGCATGGCGCGTGCCCCACGCCGCTGCGACCCCAACGGCCACCAGTGTCGCTGCTAGCCCTACGCTGAACGCCGCCACCATCGCCACGCCAAGTGTGAACTGTTTGAGCTGCAAGCAGATCAGCAGCACGGCAATGGCTGCGGGGCAGGGCATCAGACCGCCGGTAAATCCAAACCAGGCGATTTCAGCGGAACTGATATTTTTACGGCCGGCAAATTGCGTCTCGATGCTGCGCGCGTGGGCGGCATTATGATCGCGGTCATGAGAATGGTCATGATCGTGATCATGCATGTGATCATGCATGTGATCATCATCGTGATGATGTTCTGCCGCTTGGCTGCGGATCAGTCCCAGCAAGCGAGTGGCCAACAGCATGATGAGAATTCCCGTGATCAGGATCAGCCACGGCTCTGCCCGCTCGACAATCAGCTTGTCGCCGAGATACAATCCAAGCAGCGCCAGGCCCCACACGATAATCGTGTGCCCAATCGCGGCTGAAATGCCGAGCACCACCGCTTGCGCATTCGTGCCCCTGATCGCCACGATGAACGCCGCCATCAGAGATTTTGAATGCCCTGGCTCCAGCGCGTGCAGCGCGCCCAGCAGCACGGCGGCTGGCAAATACAGCCACGGGTTGGCCGCGCCGCCTTGGATTATGGTCGCGATATCTGGCATCGGTGCCCTCGACAAATGGCAGTCCTGGCGCACACTTTAGACGGTCTTGAGCGAAAAAGGCTGCGAACGCGCATCATTCCCATTCTCGAATGAAGGCGTCTGTCAGGGTATACTTTGGTGATTCGTTTTTGTCCCGAGGCCGTAATCCATGCAGCATAGTCCCCGCATCCCTGAACTCGCGCAGCGCGACCGCTTTGTGCGCCGCTGTGTCAAGGAATGGCGCGTGCTAACTCTCAAGAACGAAGAAAGCGCCTGCGTGCCCTCGAACCGCTTGCCCGCACGCACCGTTCAGCTGTTCTGGTCGAGCGCCATAGAAGCCAAGCGTTGGGCGACGGCGCTGACGGGCGATGATGGCTTGCAGGAAATCCCCCTGCAAGTTTTTGCTGCTGATATTCTTCCCGGTTTACAAAGCGGCAAGGGCATCACCGGCGTTGATTGGGTCTCGGATCCGGTCGAAGCTGAAGTCGAGCCCGCCGATCTGCTCCTGCGCCTCAAAACCGAAGCCGTGACCACGTTCCTCTCGGTGTGCGGCGACAAGGGCGAGGTGTTTCTGGTCGGCGGCGAAAGCGGACCGCAACTTCAGGCCGTCACGCGCCGGGGCAAAGAGATTCAAGTCGTGCAGGTCTATCCGACCCGCGCTGAGGCCGACCGGGCGCTGCGCCGCTTAGGCGGCAAACGAGTTATCGCTGACCCGATTAAAGATTTCAGAGAATCGACCCTGCCCTGGGTGATTGAGCGCGGCCACATGATCTCGCTTGAGCCCATTCCGGGTGCGGGCGCGATGGACGTGCGCCCTGTTGATCTGGTAATGCGCCTCAAGGCTGCAGCGGCTTAAGACTGCGGACCGTCGAAATCAGGTTTTTTGCGATTTTTCAGGCTATTAACGAGCCAATTTGGCTATGCTTGCGCTTCGGGCCCGGCATGCTATCAGAAACCCCTCCCTTCACAATTCTGTCACCCAAGGCCCACCCCCATGAAAGACATCATCGACGAGCTCGCAAAGCGCCGCGAAACCGCCATCCTCGGCGGCGGCCAGGTGCGTATCGACAGCCAGCACGCCAAGGGCAAGCTGACCGCGCGCGAGCGGATTGAATTGTTGATGGATGAAAACTCGTTTGAAGAGTTCGACATGTACGTCGAGCATCGCTGCACCGAGTTCGGTATGGAGAAAACCAAAGTGCCGGGCGATGGCGTCGTCACCGGCTGGGGCACCATCAACGGCCGCGTCGTCTACGTGTTCGCTAAAGATTTTACCGTCATGGGCGGATCGCTCTCGGAAACCCACGCCAAGAAGATCACCAAGATCCAGGACATGGCGCTGAAAAACCGCGCCCCCATCATCGGCCTGTTTGACGCTGGCGGCGCGCGCATTCAAGAGGGCGTCGATGCCCTTGGCGGTTATGGCGAAGTGTTCCAGCGCAATGTCTTATCATCCGGCGTGGTGCCGCAGATTTCTGTCATCATGGGCCCGTGCGCGGGCGGCGACGTTTATTCGCCAGCGATGACCGACTTCATCTTCATGGTCCGCGACACCAGCTATATGTTCGTCACTGGCCCAGATGTCGTGAAGACGGTGACCAATGAAACCGTGACTGCGGAAGAACTTGGCGGCGCGCGCGTGCACACCTCCAAATCGTCCGTTGCCGATGGCGCGTATCGCGACGACGTCGAGGCGTTGCTGCAAATGCGCCGCTTGATGGATTTCCTGCCCTCCAACAACAAGTCGGGCGTGCCCTCATTGCCGACGCAAGACAGCACAGACCGCGAGGATTTCTCCCTCGACACCCTGATCCCCGACAACCCCAACAAGCCGTATGATATGAAGGAACTGATCCACAAACTGGTGGATGAAGCGGATTTTTTCGAAATCCAAGAGGCCTATGCTAAGAACATCCTCACCGGCTTCGCGCGCATCGAAGGCCGCACGGTCGGCATCGTCGCCAACCAGCCTCTGGCGCTGGCTGGTGTGCTCGACAGCGACGCCTCGCGCAAGGCGGCGCGCTTTGTGCGGTTCTGCGATTGTTTCGAAATCCCGATCCTGACGTTTGTGGATGTGCCGGGATTTTTGCCGGGCACCGCCCAGGAATACGGCGGCCTGATCAAGCACGGCGCGAAATTGCTCTTTGCGTTTGCTGAAGCCACTGTGCCGAAGATCACCGTCATCACCCGCAAGGCTTATGGCGGCGCTTATGATGTGATGAGCTCCAAGCACATTCGTGGCGATGTCAATTACGCCTGGCCGACTGCCGAGATCGCGGTCATGGGCGCTAAGGGCGCGGCAGAAATTCTCTATCGCTCGGAGTTGTCAGACCCTGAGAAGATCAAAGTCCGGATCGATGAATATCAGAAGCGCTTCGCCAATCCGTTTGTGGCGGCGGAACGCGGCTATATCGACGAAGTGATTTTACCGCACGGCACACGGCGGCGCATCGCCCGTGCGCTCAACATGCTGCGCAATAAGACGTTAGAAAACCCCTGGAAGAAGCACGACAATATTCCGCTTTAAGCGCTCACGGGCCGCACCGGTCAATCGATCTGTGATCGATTGATCTGGCCCTCCGCGGGGGCGGGGCGGGCCCAGGCCCGGCGGCCCTTGGCCGCTGGCGCTGCGCGCAAAAGAAACAGGGCATCCCCCCTCCCAATTCCTGCACGTAATGGGGAGAGGGCCGGGGTGAGGGGCGGCAAAAACCGTATTGATCATCAGACGAGAATTTTCCTGCGCTCCAAATAAAATGAGAACTATCGGAACGCCCTAGCAATCGAAGGTTCTTCAAAGTTGATCGCGCCGCAGCCCATGGGCTTGAAGGCCTTCGGATTTAGCGATGCCTTATTGAAAAGCACTTCAACAAGCGAGTCCACTTGCTCAATGTGAAAAGTATAATGTGGCTCTGGTCGCACAAGGCCGCCGTTCGGTTGTGAAACAGGTTGGCCAAAGTCGACCGTGCAGAGCATTCCAGTTTTTAGTACCTGGTCCGGGTACCTTAAATCTTCAAACTTATTCAATTCTGCAATCGTTTGATCAAACTCGTTCAGAGCCAAATCGGCTTCCTGTACCTTCAGGGCAGACCACATTGGTGTAAGATTATGCTTCCCGTATTTGCGCTTTAAGTCACTCAGCGTTACTGTTTTTGAGAGCACTCCTTTGAAATACATTTCAGCTGCATGATGAAAGAGACTGCCGCAAACTGGTAGGAGGCGGGCCGAAACCGCAAATCGACCAGAAAAATAGTATTGAGTACCTAGTTGAAAAAATACTTCTTTGGCGCTGTGGCTCATGTTCCGGGTACCTGGGTCGTAATGATCAAGCGCTTGCACAGAAATTACAATTTTGGCGGGTTAAAGGCGCGTACAGCCCGTAACCCGCAAAACGAAGCACCAAGGCAGAAATATCCCCACAATCCGCTCTGGCCGCTTAATGCGCCGGGCCTTACGTCCAGTGCGCGCTGAATGCCTGCCCCTCAAGGGGGGAATACCAACACAAATATGGGCCCTTGAATTATTGTATCCCATGAGATACACTTATCCATGCTCGAAATCGTCCAGACAGAGGCCTTCTCAACCTGGCTAGAGCAGCTGCGCGATGTGAGGGCGAGGGCAAAGATTGCGGCGCGCGTCCGGCGCTTGGCTCTGGGTAACCCTGGCGATGTGGCACCCGTTGGTGATGGCATCAGCGAACTGCGCATCCACTACGGGCCGGGATACCGCGTTTACTTCACGATGCAGGGCAAAACGATTGTGATCCTGCTGTGCGGTGGCGACAAGGGTTCGCAGGCAAAAGATATCAAGCGGGCCAAGGCGCTCGCTCAAGACCTTTAGGAGTGACGGCTGTGGCCAAGGCAATGACCAAGAAAACGAAAATTAAGCTCGAGCCGTTTGATCCGGCGAAGTATCTCGATGACGACGACGCCATCGCCGCCTACATCGAAGAGGCGATCGAGATTGGTGATCCGGCCTTCATCGCCGATGCGTTGGGCGTTGTGGCGCGCGCCAAAGGCATGGGCCAGATCGCCAAAGATGCGGGACTGTCGCGCGAGAGCCTCTACAAGGCACTGAGCGCAGACGGAAACCCTGAGTTTGGCACCATCCTGAAAGTGATGAAGGCTCTGGGGCTGCGGCTTTTAGTTGGGGCCTCGCATCCGGGGTGAGAAAGTTGCCTATCCCGCCGCCCCATTTCCCGCTATCGAGATGTCAATGGGAAAAAGGGGAGAGATCGCACATGCTTGGCCATATGAAATTTGCTATTGCGTTCTCCCTCAGCGCCGCCGCCCTTTTCTCACCCGCCCGCGCGGAAGGCATCCCGCAATACGTCAAGGGCCCGATTTCGGGCCTGATCTACGATTGTCAGGAAAACAAACAAACGGCCCCGAAAGAGGAGGCCTACGTCACCCGCGCTGATTTCGACGGCGATGGCAAACCGGACTACATCATCGATACCGCGAGAGGCTGCGCTTCCAATCGCGCGCTGTATTGCAACACTGGCGGCTGCTCGATTGACATCTACGTTTCGTCTCTCGAAATGCTGGCGGGATCGTTCAAGGCGCAGAGTTTCAAAATCACGAAATCGGCTAAGGCCGATACGCTGATATTAAACAAACGTGGTGCGGAGTGTGGACCAGCTAAAGACGCCATTTGTAGCGAAGCGCGCGTCTTCAATGGCGAAGAACTCGTCATCGCGCCAGCGGCGCGCTAATCGCGCGCGTACAAAATTGTGTCACACCGGCCCTCACAGCCCCTTAATCACGGTCTTCATGCAAGCGCTGTAGGCGGGTGTGCAGGTGCCGCACTGTTTGGAAGATTTCAGCTTTTTCCAGCACGCAAAAAGTTTGCCTGAGCAAGCGCGGCAAGCATTGGCACGGTTGTGGCAAGTATCCTCAAGTATGTGCTTAGCTATGCAGGGCTTGTAGATCGAGAAAAAACAGCGCCGCGAGACGCTCGAGTACGACCCGCACGTCGCAGCTTCAGCAAGGCTTGGCAGGAGGGCGGCGCCCATCAGACATAATACGATTATTAGCTGGCGCATGATGCGTTTCTCCCTCGCCCAAAACCAAAACCTAGGAGCGACCATAGGAGGCGCAGGGATATTTGGACAGGGCTAGCGCGCCAATTCTTCCTTCACCTTCTGCGCCAGTTGCGGCAGCGAGAAGGGTTTTGGCAGAAACGCAAAGTCATCGGTGCCGAGGCTCTCGCGGAAAGCCTCATTGGGATAGCCCGAAACAAAGATCACCTTGATCGCAGGATTGCGGCGGCGCAGTTCTTTGAACAGCGTCGGGCCGTCCATCTCGGGCATCACGACGTCGGAAACCACGATATCGACGGTGCCCTCGTTGGCCGCCATAATCTCGAGTGCTTCAACGCCGTCGGCCGCTTCCAGAACCTGATAGCCTTGACGCTTTAAGGCGCGCACCGCGAACTGACGCACTTCAACTTCATCTTCAACGAGCAGCACGCGCCCGGTGCCTGTCAGATCTGCGGCCTTCATATCGCGTTTGACTGCGGCCTTGGCGTGGGCGGCGTCAACGTCAGCTTGTTCCGGCATGTGGCGCGGCAGGTAGACCTTAAACGCCGTGCCCTTGCCAATTTCGCTCTCAGGCAGAATGAAGCCGCCAGATTGTTTGACGATGCCGTAGACTGAGGCGAGGCCAAGACCCGTGCCCTTGCCGATGCCTTTGGTCGTGAAGAACGGCTCGAAAATCTTGGCCATGACGTCGGCGCTCATGCCGGTGCCGGTGTCGGCCACTTCGACCAGTACGTATTCGCCCGGAATGAAACCGGCGTGGGTCATCTTTAGCGATTCACGTTCCGTGACGTTGCGGGTGCGGATATTGAGCTTGCCACCCGTGCCCATCGCGTCGCGGGCATTACCGGCGAGATTGAGGATGACGTTGAAAATCTGGCTCTTGTCGGCGCGCACATACCATAGATCACGCTCGGCCTGGATTTTGAGTTCAATCTTTTCGCCAACCGAGGTGCGCAGGATCGGCGCCATCTCGGCCGTGAACTCGCCAAGATCGATCAGCGTCACCTGCTGCGTCTGCTTGCGTGAGAAGCCGAGCAGATTGGCGACAAGGCCAGCGGCGCGATTGGCAGCGGATTGAATGTTCTTGATGTCTTTATAGGCGGGATCGCTCGGGCGGTGGGTTTGCAGCAGTAAGTCCGAGAAGCCGATGATGGCGGTCAGCACGTTGTTGAAGTCGTGCGCAATGCCGCCAGCCAGATTGCCAACTGCTTCCATCTTTTGAGCCTGGGTGACGCGGGCTTCCAATGCCTTCTGTTCGGTCGCATCGATCACGTACAGCGCGGCCGCTTCGCCGTTGGCGGCGGCGGCGAGCGGGTTCA
>JAYTQI010000272.1:0-3967 GCA_043746825.1 Hyphomicrobium sp.
CCAACGGGAGTTTATGCTTCACCACCTGCCGGACAGTATTTTTCCCATGGAGGTCCGGTTTGTGGCGGCCGAACAAGCTTGGCTCAGCCCCAACTACATTCGTGATTCGGTTATAATTTCGGTATCCGGCAAACCCGGCACGGACTATTGGCCATATCTAAAGAAGTGCGATGAGAGATTGTTTGAACAGGGAGGACGGCCCCATTGGGGTAAGTTGCACTTCATGACGGGCGAGCGTCTAGCTTCCCTGTTCGAGAAGTATGAGGCGTTTAAGTCCCTGCGCCGCAAATTCGACCCTGTCGGAATGTTCTTGAACGATCACCTCGCAGAGATGTTTGGTTGAAATAGCACCTGACGGAATTGTCCGCTTCTGGCCCAACGCGGTCCCGACCAAACTCATGGCGCCTATCCTGCCCCTGTCTCTTTCAGCCGATGACAGTCTTTGACCACTTGGTCTGAGATGAGTATCTGCTGGCGGGTGGGTCGACTTCGGGGTAGTTTTCACAAGTGTTCCGCAGCTTGAAACGCGAGGAAAGGTATGAGCACGACGTCTCAGCAAGCGATCGGCCTGTCCGAATGCCTGGGTGCGCTTTCGCTTGCCACCGACTTGGCGGACGGCCAGCCGCAAGGATCGGCGATGGGAGCGACTATCATTGCCACGCGGATGGGGCAACGTCTGGGGCTCGAAAAGGATGCCCTGGCGGAAATCTACTGGTCTGCGCTTTTGCGCTTCCTTGGCTGCACAGCCTCGGCGCCCGACCTCGCGCCGGCCGGATTTGGCGTCGAACAGGCCGTCAACCACGCCTTCACCATCGGCGACCCATACGACGTCGACAACATGCGCCAGCACCTCAGAGTTCATCTGCCAAAGGACGTGCCGGAAGCAGAGCGCGACAAGAGGATCGAAGCGATCGCGGCGATGGGCGACAACGCCTATCCGTTCGTCGAAATGCATTGTGAGCAGGCGCGCGCGCTAGCGCGCAGGCTGCCGGTGCCGAAGGGCGCCTCCGAGATTGTAGCACTTCGCCATTCGCGCTGGGATGGTGCCGCGCCACTCCACCCCTCAGGTGACGCTCTCCCCCTCAACGCCCGAATCATGGAGTTTGCCACCGCCCTGGAACTGCACCGTCGCGCCGGTGGATTGCAGAGTATGGTCGAGGTCGCCAACGCGCGGTCCGGGGGACAGTTCGATCCCGGTCTGTGCCGGACCTTTCTCGCCGGTCCGGGAGAGATCATATCCGGACTTGGGCAGTCAGTGGATTTTGAACTTTTTCAGTCTGTCGAGCCGGGTGACACAATATCGATAGCGCCGTGGGATATACGCAAGGTGGCGGAAGCCTACGCCGATTTCATCGACATCAAGTCGCGATTCTATCTCGGACATTCGCGGCGGGTCGCCGGGCTCGCTTACCGGGCCGCCGTCGCTTCAGGTGCCGATGAGGCAAGCTGCAGCACCGTGTTCAACGCCGGATTGCTGCACGATCTCGGCAAGTCGGCGGTCCCTACCGGCATTCTCGATAAGTCGGCGCCGCTTACTCGCATGGAGGAGATGCGTCTGCGGTCGCATTCTTTCCACACCGAACAGATTCTCGCCATGTCGCCGGTCTTCGATCCTATTCGGGAAATGGCTTGCTCGGTCGAAGAACGTTGTGACGGCTCAGGCTACCATCGCCACATCCGGCTCAGCGAAGGTGGTGCGGCATTGATTGTAGTGGCAAACTATTACGACGAACTCACCCGTGATCTGCCGTCCTGCAAGGCCATGGAGCCGGGCGCTGCGGCAGCGTCCCTGCTGGCCGAGGTGTCGGCTGGCCGGATGCCGCGCGATGCAGCACGCCTGGTGCTCGACAGTGCCGGTCATCGGCGTGAAGTCGGCCAGGCGGCCCTGCCCGACGGATTGACCCCGCGCGAGGCCGAGGTGCTGCGCCAGCTGGCCCAGGGCTTTTCGACCAAAGAGATCGCGCAAACACTCGCAGTCTCGCCAAAGACCGTCGATAACCAGACCCAGAGCATCTTCCGTAAGATCGGCGCCAAGAGCCGCACCGCTGCGGCACTCTACGCCATGGAAAATGGTATCTTCGCTGCTTAGGGAATCCACCCTATGGCCGCTGAGGCGCGCCCTCCCTTAACATTCCCCCATTGGCAGAAGATCGGAAACTAAACATTTCCGGACACCAACCAAGGGAGGGATACATGTCACTCAATATTGGTCAGATCGCGTCAGAGGCGGCCCGTTTTCCGACATCGGCACCCTTGGATCAATCCCGGCAAAGTCGAGGAAGGGAGATCGCAAGCATGATTAGGAAACGGGCACAATCACCAGCCCGGACCATCACCGCCGAGGCCGCCGCAGGGCTGGTCAAGTCCGGCATGTGGCTCGACTATGGCGCAATTCTGGCCCACCCGGACTGTTTCGACCGGGCCTTGGCGGCGCGCGTCAGCGAGCTTCACGATGTCAAGATCAGGAACACCCTTTCGACGGGCCCACGCGCCGTGCTGGAGGCCGATCCGGAAGGGCGGCATTTCTTCATGATGAGTCTTTTTTTCTCGGGCTATGACCGGAAAAAATCTGACGCAGGCCGGTGTGACTACATCCCGGCCAATCTCGGCGAGATCGACGACTACTATACCCGCAACCTGGATCCGGTTGATATCGTCATCATCAAGACCTGCCCGGCCGATGGCGACGGCAATTTCAACTTGAGTGCTGCAACACTCTGGCACCGGGCGATCATCGAGCGCGCCAGACTGGTGATCGTCGAAACCTGTGCAACGCTCCCCTATTGCCATGGGATCGACAACTCCATTCATGCGAGCGAGGTCGACTATATCATCGAAGGCGGCAATGCGGCGGTATTCGAACTGCCTAAGCCGCCCCTGACCGACGCCGACCGCGCGGTTGCCCGCTTCATCGCCGCCGAGATCGAGGATGGCTCGTGCCTGCAGATCGGCATCGGCGGCATGCCCAATGCCGTATGTTCGCTGCTGCTCGAGTCGGGCGTGCGCAATTTGGGTATCCATACCGAGATGCTCACTGACGGCATCATCGATCTCTACAAGGCTGGCCTCGTCACCGGGGCTGCCAAGACGCTCGATCCCGGAAAGATCACCTTCAGCTTCGCCCTGGGCTCGAAATATCTTTACGACGCAATCGATCACAACCGCAATTTCAGCGCCCGCGCCACACGCTACACCAATTTGCCACACATCATCATGCAGAACGACAGGGCGGTGTCGATCAACAATACCACGCAAATGGATCTACAGGGCCAGGCCGCATCCGAAAGTGACGGCCATCGCCACATCAGCGGCACCGGCGGGCAATTGCAGTTTGTCCGCGGCGGCTACGCCTCGAAGGGCGGGAAGTCATTCATCTGCATGTCATCCACCTACAACAAGCGCGCCGCGCCGCGCAGCCGCATTGTCTTTGATTTGACACTGGGCAATGTCGTCACCACGCCGCGCACTGACGTTATGTACGTGGTCACCGAATACGGCATCGTTAATCTCAAGGGCAAATCCGTCGCCCAGCGAGCCAAGGCGATGATATCGATTGCACACCCGGACTTTCGCGAAGGACTCGAACGGCAAGTTCACGAACACCGGTTGATCCCGAGTGACTTCACTATTTGATCTGAGTCCGGCCTCAGCTCAGGCTGCTGGATCGCCTCCAGCCAACCGCGCGGAAGGCTGAGGCAAAAAAGTTGCTATATCCGCTCTTGGCCCTTCTGCGACATGGCAACGATAGCCGATAGTGCCCGCTTTCGCCTCGGAACCAGACATACGTGCTTGATCCAACTATGCTCGTTTATGAGTTCACGCCCTAGGTGGCATTCTCAAAGAGCAAAGCGGGACACTTATTCGAAATAAGAAATTAAAATCAATGAGATAAAATGGGGTTGGTGATCCCTGCGGAAGCACCTGAATTGATTCAATACAATATCTTATAGCGAAGTGGGATACTTTT
>JAYTQI010000273.1:0-1762 GCA_043746825.1 Hyphomicrobium sp.
AGCATAAAGCGTTTCTCTCGGTAACATGTGTAGGTTGGGTAGAGCGCGGCCCCTACTTAGTTATTTATCGTCTAGACTCAATTCCGCGCGAAACCCAACGACTTTGCTTCAACGTCACTGGTCTTGATTGTTGGGTTTCGGCCGCGTGCTTTGCTCGCCCGCCTTCGGCAGGACGTCCGGCCTCTACCCAACCTACGTTTCCCATCTTTGCGGCAAGGACTAATTATCCCGCCACCTGCGTGATCCAGTCGGTCAGATTGTAATAGGTGGTGACGCGGGCGATTTTGCCGTCGCGGATGGCGAAGAAAGTGCCAGCGGGCAGCACGTATTTCTGGCCCTTGGCGGGCGGCAAACCGTCTTCGGAATTTTTGTAGATGCCATGGACATTGAACTCGGCTGATGCGCGGTTGGCATCCTTCGAGACCATGACCACGATGTCTTTGAGTTCCTCTTTGTAGTTATGGGTCATGCGGGCGTTAAAGGCCCGGAACTTATCCTTGCCCTGGCGGCGCTCGCCCTGATTGATGTCATGGATGACATCCTCGGTCATAAACTTGAGCATGGCCTCGGTGTCGCCCTTATTGAAGGCTGCGTAGTAGTCGCGGATCAGAGATGCGGCCTCGGCGCGCGCTAAGCTCTCGGCGGGGGTATCAGGGGTCATGGGTCGCTCCAATGCAGTTTTACAGCCTGATTAGCAGGTTGGCGGGGGCGGGCAAGGGATGCGTTGCCGCGTTTTGGTGAGCTGGTGAACACGGATCTAAACTTTCTCATCATTTTCGTCGGCACAGTGAAAGGTGTGCAGGAGGCGGTGCATGATTGGAGCGAGAATCACGCTGACGGATGCGATCAGGACGACACCGGAATAGAGGGCATAAAGGCCAGCGAAGAGTTTCCCTCCCGCCGTTTGCATCGTAGCCACGGGCCCCATGCCGGATAGGATCATGGACGCATTCAAAAAGGCGTCAATGGCGGGAAGACCCTCGAAGTAGCCGTAACCTGCCATTCCGGCGGCCAAAGAGGCGGCGAGGATCGCGCCCGCCAACATCACGTTGCTGGCCAGGCGGCGGATGAAGACGGCCTGCGACGCCAGCTTTTGATGGCGTTTTTCGTACATTGGCAATGCTGGCATGGTAATCACTTTCCTAAAATATTGTATCGCGGCGCTTGGCTTTAACAGTTCGGGACTTTTCAGCCTAGCCAGAACCGTCCAGCTTAATGGCGCCATAGTTGGCGATGAGAAGTCGCTGCAACGTGTTCTGAATTTTCGCGGAGTTGTCGGATGCGATTTAACGCGCGTTTGTGTGCGGGCCTGGCAGTTCTGATTTTTGCTCTCCTGTTTCTGATCCGGTTTTTGTCTTTGGCGCCCACTCCGGTTTCTGATGGGGTGTTCGACGGCAACGTGGCGCAGAATGCCGCGTTCGAGAGCACCCGCAAGAACTACGCAAGTTCAAAAAAGATGGAGGCCCCCTCGGGCGGCGGCGGCGAAGGCATCGGCAACAGCCAAAAGTATGAAAAGATCGGCAGCCTGACGCAGGTCAGCCACGACTATGAAGCGGACCGCAAGAAGACCGACGATCTCATTGCCTCAAATAAAGGCATCGTCCAGCTTGAGCGCGCCACTGGCTTGAAAGGCCGCCGCCTCTTGCACCTTGGCATCGGCGTGCCGCCTGAGCGATTTGACGCCTTCATCGAAGCGGCGCGTGGCGTCGGCAAGGCGGTTGCAATCGAGATCGTCAAGAACGACAAGACCAACGAGTACCTG
>JAYTQI010000274.1:0-8951 GCA_043746825.1 Hyphomicrobium sp.
ACGGGAGCTGGAACTTGCACGGGCGTTGGCGGCGCGGCATTGACAGTTTTTGCGGGCGCTTGTGGGGCCGGCGTTAGCTTCACAGCCGGACCCGTCGGCGATTTCAATATGGCAGGGCGAATTTCGACGATGGGCTTGCGAGGCACATCGGTCGCGGCAATCGAACCGGCCAGCGCCCGGTCAAAACGCGAGGTGTCAACCTGAACAGGCGCAGGCCTTGGTTCGGGGCGCGGCAAGACGTCGATTTTGGGCTGCACCGGATCGAAGGCGCGCGGCGCGACTGGGGCCTGCACCACCTTCGGCGCCTCGCGCACGGCTAGTGGGCTGAGCCCTGCGGCCGCCGGAATGGCAGCGCCGCGCGCTAACAACATGCGCTTGACCAGGCACGCCACAAACGCACCTAGGAAATAGGACGACAAAAGCAGCAGTAATGTTTGCAACAGCAGGAAGGTCATAACGCTCTCAACTCCGCGCCTCGATTGAGGAATTCAAATCGCTTTTTTATCACCCGTTATCAATCTTCTGCCGGGTCGCACGACATCCAGCCCGCGATCAGGCCAAAGACGAATGCTAAGGCGATCCACCAGATCAGTTTCAAGAACAGGTAATCCATACGTGTCTCCTTGGGCCCAAATGGGCCTCGAGATCAGTTGACTTTGACCGTGAATTCGATGCGGCGGTTCTGGGCCCGGCCCGCAGTCGTCGTGTTGTCCGCAACAGGCTTAGAGGCGCCGTAGCCAACTGAGCTCAAGCGGTTGGCATTGACGCCAGCCCTGGAGAGGTACGCGGCAACCGCCTTGGCGCGGCGGTCAGACAGGCGCTGATTGCGCTCATCCGTGCCTTCGTTGTCCGTATGTCCGCCAATCTCGATGCGGAATGCCGGGCAGGCATTAGCGATCTCGGCCAGCACATTGAGCGTAATCGTGCTCTCACCCGTTAGGTCAGCGCTGGCGCGGTTGAAGTTGATCGTGCCGCCATTGGAAGCCTCGGTCAGAAGCTCCTGGCACTTGTCGGCTTCCGCGATGACCTCAACTTTTTTGAACTCAATCTGTTCACGCGCGGTAAAGCCTTGCGGCAGATCGCGGCCAAGGCTTGCCCGAACTTCGCTCGCTATAGCCTCGCTATCGGCGAGACCCTTCATGGTCAACTCGCGATTGGTCAGTGTGGCCTCGCCGCGCTTCAGCCGGGCGAGCTGTTCAAGACCGCGCAGCGTCATCGCGTTCCAACCCTCAACTGCGATGGGGACCACTTTCATCTGGTCGGCAAGTTTGGCTTGCGGGAACAAGCGCGCTGCCGCGTCCTTAACTTTGGCCCGCGCGGCTTCATCGGGAATGTCGCCGTCCATCACGAGCGCGCCATCCTCGCCTTGACGGGCGTGCCAGGCGAAGTTGCCATTAAAGGCAATGTCCGTTGCCGTTTCGCAAGCCTGGCCGGCGCTGATCCTCACTTCATTGGGAAGCGCCTGAGCGACAGCGGCGTCATCGGTAGAACCGGAGACCAGAAGTTTGCGGTCTGTCAGCACCGCCTTACCGCTTTTCAAACGCGGCAGAACGGCGAGACCGGAGACGATGCAATGCTGCCAGCCTTCTGGCGCACCAGCAATGACTTGCGTCTTGTCAGAAACAGTGGCGCCGGGAAAGCGGGTTTTCACAGCGTCAATGAGGGCGACGCGCGCGGCTTCGCTTGGCACCATACCGCCAACCTCGACGGCCCTGCCGTCATTAGCGATAGACATGATGTAGGGCCCGCTAGCCTTGGGATATTTGATCTGCTCGGTGATCTTGAAGGCAGGCGGGACTTCCGCCTTCAAGGCGTTGCGGACGGTGTTGGCGGCTGGCTCGTCGGTCGCCTCGCCGATGAAGGTCAAGTCCTTGCCTTTGAGGTCGGCTGTGCCGGTTTTGAGAGCCGCTAGCTGGCTAAGGCTTGCGGCAGCGGCTTTGGCAAAGCCGTCGGGTGCGCCATCGGCGACGTCGGTGCGGTCTACGAGCGCCAGTTTTGGATACAGACGCTTGGCGAAGGCAAATAGCTCTTCCCGCGTCTTGTCGGTTGGCACAAACCCGCTCATGAGAAGCTGATTGCCTTGCGATTTTGCCGACCAGACAAACGGATTGGCGAGCGGGGGAGTAATTTTTTCAGAAGCCAGCTTGATCGCGCCCGGCATCGCCGAGGCCAAGGCCGCCTTGACACTTTTGTATGCAGGCGATGTCGCGGCCTCGCCAGCAATCGACAAATTCAGGGCCTCAAGATCAACGTTGCCCCTTTTCAATTGCGCGAGCTGCTTTAAACCGAAGCCAATGCCGGAGAGCCAAGCGTCGCGATCCGGCGAGCCGCGGGCCAGCTTCATCTCATCGATGATTTCAGATTTCGGAAATTCGCTGTGCGCGGCGGTGATGACGTTGGCGCGCACGTCTTGACTTGGCACGTAGCCGGAAAGCGCAACGCGGCCATCGCGCAAGGTTGCGGACCAGAGATACTTATCGGCAAGTTCCAAGAGCTCGGCGCGCTGATCGACAACCCGCACGCCCCAGGTGTCGCGGACGCCCGCAAGCGCTGCGGGGGGATCTTTGTCGTCAATGGCTTTGCCGGTCAAAACACCGTCGCGGCCCGAGAACTGTGGAACGGCCCAGTCCAATCCTTTGCGCGATAAGGCTTCTTGCGCGCGGCGGCCCAAGTCGGCTTCGATGCCCTCATGCTCAAGCTGGACCGCAACCCAGCTCAGGATCGCCATCGGGATCAGGCCCAACAGCCAGTAGGACGGATTGCATCGCATTCGAACTCGACTCCCCAACTCAACCCACCGCCAACCGCTTCAACCCACCCGAGCGGTGTACCGGCGCAAACAGCGTCCGCACATGTTCTATCACGAAGCGTTCCTAGACCCAGCAGATCAGCCCCCGGGTACAATTATAGACAATCGTACAAGCCATTCCAAGCCGCGCGAGGACCTGCAAATTACGGGCTAATTGCCTGATTACCACGCCTTTTTGGTGACGGGTGTGGCTTATATGCTCCGCTCAACTCTTTCTCGAAAGCGGAACAAATTCGACCCTGCGGCGGCCATTATCGCTCATTTCCCTTGCCCGAAGCGCCGCAAGCTCGTCCTCGGCGGCGGCAATCGTGCGTACAACCAGGTCTTCGGGCACCGGGCGGGCGAGCAAATACCCTTGGACATCCGTGCAACCGGCAGCCTGGACGTGGGCCAGATGCTCTTCGGTTTCAACGCCCTCGGCCACTGAACGCATGCCTAACATACGGGCGAGCTGGACGACGGCGCGGACAATGGCCTGGCAGTGCGGCTTTAGGGGTAAGTCGCGCACGAACGACTGATCGATCTTGACCCGGTCGAAGGGGAAGTTGCGCAAGTAACTGAGCGAGGCATAGCCGGTGCCGAAATCATCCAGAGCAATGGTCAGCCCGATGGCTTGCAGCCGGTGCAGGGTGTCTAAGGTTTTGGCGTCATCTTGCAGCAGCAGCGTCTCGGTGACTTCCAGTTCCAGCCGGTTGGCGTCAAGCCCGCTCTCATCCAGGGCCCGCACCACAGCTTCCATAATGCCGCCTTCCCTGACTTGCGCAGCCGAAAGATTGACCGAGACGCGGACATGGCCTGGCCACTGTGTTGCGGCCCGGCACGCTTCCATGAGAACCCAGGCGCCGAACTCAGTGATCAACCCCGTCTCCTCGGCAATTGGGATAAATTGTGCGGGCGAAATAAATCCGCGCACCGGATGCTTCCAGCGCATCAAGGCTTCGCAGCTCAAGACGCGGCCCTCACTGAGATCGACAATTGGCTGGTAGTTTAGCGTCAACTCCCCATTGGCCATGGCTTGCCGCAAATCGGCTTCGATCTGGCGGCGCTGGCGCATGTGATTTTCAAATTCCGGCTGATAGATGATGCAGTCACCCCGGCCCTGCGATTTGGCTTGATAGAGGGCGATATCGGCGTGCTTCAGCAGGATGTCGGCGTCAATGCCATGATCGGGGGCGCGAACAACGCCAATGCTGGCGCCAATGTTGATGACTTGGCCGCCAATATCGAAGCTTAGAGAAAGCGATTTGATAATGCGGGCTGAAAGGTTGGCGCTATCACGGAGACTCGGAGCGCCGTAAAGTATAATGGCGAATTCGTCTCCCCCAAGACGCGCCACAAAATCATTCTGGCGTACTGTGGCCCGCAACCGGTCAGCCACCTTTTGCAACACGGCGTCGCCCGTTGGGTGGCCGTAGGTATCGTTGACCTCTTTGAAATGATCGAGATCAATCCACAACACACAAAAAGGCCCAATCGTTGCGATCTCGGCAAGCGCCCGCTCGATCTCCTCGCGAAAATGCCGGCGGTTGGAAAGCTCGGTCAAAGCATCCTGGCGGGCAATCGTTGCGACGCGGGTGTCAGACTTGCGCTTTTCTGTGATGTCTTCATGCACCGCCACCCAGCCGCCGCCATTGAGGGCTTGATAGGCAATGGAGATGACGCGCCCGTCAGTAAGCTCGTGGGTCAAAGTTATAGCATTGCCGCAAGGCTCGAGCAGCGGCCATCCCACGAGCATCGTGTCTTCAGTGTCGCCAGCGCGCCCAGTTCCGGCCTTCATGCGCGATCGCAGAATGTCCTCGAAATCCGTGCCCGGCTTAGCTGCGTCTTCGGGGAGCGCGTAAATCTCGCGATAGCGCCTGTTACAGACTAACAGGCGCCGGTCGGCGTCAAACATCGAGAGCCCGCGCGCCATGTTATCAAGCGCAATCTCGAACCAGTCATTGAGCCTCTCCAGCTCTTTTTCGCGGTCGAGAAGTGCGACGGCGTTGCTTTTGAAAACTTCGACTGCGCGGGCGATATCACCAACTTCATCGAGCGCCGCAGTATCTGCAATGGTGACTGAGGTATCGTTACGGCTAAGTTTGCGCACGCAATCCGTGAGAGTGTGAAGCCGTTTCACAAAATTCCTGACAACCCCAAGGCTGAGCGTGACCAGAATAAGCAAAACGCCCAGCGTTCCAAATAGCCATTTCACCAAGTCTCTGCTGCTGCTTGCCAACATGTTGACGTCTTCGTTGGCCTTGGCGAGGCGATGGGCACGCATGCTTTGGACATCGATCAAGAGACTGGCAGCGGCTTCCCCATAAGCGCGGGCTGCGATGATTGAGCGGTCCTGCGCCAGCTCTGCCGACGCATCCAAAACTTTGAGGCTCAAAACGTCAAGGTTATCGATTTTAGCCACAAGGCTTTCGACCGCTGTGTCAGAAGCCCCGCTCAAACGGCCCTTGAGAAATTTGATAATCCCGCGCGCGGTCGCGCCCTCGCGGCGGATCCAATTGCGATCAAGGGCAATCGGCGCTGTTTCAATAATACGGCGATGGCGCTCCAAGAGAACTTCGGCATCGGAGGCGATGACGACCTCAGCTAAGTCAACATTGCGGAAATCGCGCGCGCCGATGCGGGTGCTGTTGGCAAAATGCAGAAACGACGTGGCGAGCAGAAAAACGATGCTGGAGCTGAGCGCCGCCACCAGATAGAGCCGGTGCGCAACGCTGTGGTGGTGGGTCTCGTCCTTGGGGCTGCGGTCGAAAAAGGTCTTGAGTTGCATGACGCACCAATGCTGCACTCCATGGCCGTATAAACGGCAGCAGAGCTGAAATCGTTGACATGAAGAACAGCATTGCAATTTATGGTTGCAATAAAGATAACACCACACTCCCGTCTAGGGAGCACGTCACAGTCAACAGGTTGGGCGAGGTCCCTTATGTGCTCTGAGACGTGGCTTCAGCGGGGATCACGACGGATCGCGTCGTCTCTTGGACGTCATGCAAAACGGCGCCAATCAACACGAGACAAGGTCCCTTTGCATTGGCCGCCTCTAAAGCTGCAGGAATATCGCGGATGGTGCTGGCGACCACCTGCTCGGATACGCGCGTGACATCAATCATCGCAAATGCCGGGGTCGCGGGCGGCAAACCGGCGGCGATCAATTTTTCGCTGAGCTCAGCAAGCGTTCGCTGCGCCATGTAGACGGCCGTGGTCGCGCGTGAGTCCGCCAACGCCTGCCAATCGAGATTGCTGGGCAGCTTACCCTCGCGTGAGTGGCCGGTGACGAGTTGCAAGCGCTTGGCATGATCGCGATGGGTCAGCGAGACTTCCAGACGCGCGGCGGCAGCCTGAACGGCAGAAATTCCTGGAATGACATCGAAGGCGACATTGGCGGCGCGCAGTTCCGCGATCTCCTCGCCACCGCGTCCAAAGATCATCGGATCGCCCGACTTCAGGCGGACCACACGTTTGCCCTCTTGCGCATACCGGACCATCAGGGAATTGATTTCGGTCTGCTTGCAGGCCGGGCCATAGCCGGTCTTGCCAACCAAAATGCGTTTGGCCTCGCGGCGGGCGAATTCGAGCACCGGCCCGGTGACGAGATCATCATAGAGAATGACATCGGCGGCGCGCAGGGCCCTGACCGCACGCAGCGTCAGAAGTTCAGGATCTCCAGGACCTGCGCCGACAAGCGACACAAACCCGCGCCCGCCAGTGCTTTGTTCTGCGTCGCGGGCTTTTGAAATCAGATCTTCAAGATCCGCTTGAGATGGCGCGCGTTCAGGCTCGGCAAAAGCCCGATCAGCAAAACGTTCCCAGAACTTGCGGCGCGCCGCCATGTTAGAGCCAAGCCGCTCGCCCTCGCGCCGCCATGATTTAGCGGCCTCCGCCCAACGCTGAAAGCCTTTTGGCAGGATCGCCTCGAGACGCGAACGAATAGCTTGGCCAAAAACAGGCGCGCCGCCGTCGGTAGAAATCGCAACCACAAGCGGGGAACGATTGACGATGGCGCCAAACTGAAAGGCGCAGAACTCAGGCCGGTCAACGACGTTGACAGGAACGCCCGCTATGCGCGCAGCCGCGACGAAGCGGCCAGCCTCCTCATCTTCCGTGATCGCGCCAATAGCGAGCGCCGCGCTAAAGAGATCATCAGCCTGCCAGGGCCGCCGATGGAGTGTGACGCGCCCAGCTGGCGGATGCGCCACCAGCTCGTGGAATTCATGCGCCGGGTCTTCGGCGTAAACGTCGACATGTGCGCCGGTCGCGGCCAGTAGTTCGGCCTTCCAAACCGCCGCCTCCGTTCCCCCCGCCAGCACGACGCGCTTGTCACGCAGCTTGAAAAACAGCGGCAATACGGCAAGCGCATCCATGCGTTGCGGACGCGTAGACATCGGAGCGCGCGGACTCGAAGGTCGTGTTGGTTCAGACATATATGACTATGAGACCGGATCTTGGGGTTACCATGCAAGACCGCTGCCCAACATTAGCATTACCCCCTGCTCCGATCCAGGGCGCCAAACCCCGACTTGGTTGATAGGGCGCAATGAGGCGCTCTATCCGTTGTAATTCAGGCCACCAGCAATCCCGAGCGCGCCAAAGTTGCGAGTGCGCTTTTGACATGCTCGCGGATCGACGCATCAATTTCGCCCTGTTCCAGCACCGGCACGCCGCCTTTGAGAAAGACGATCTTTCCGGTGCTGACAGCTTCTGCGACCACGCGCTGGACGTCTCGTTCATCATGTTTGCCGTCAAGGGCTGGCAAAACCGCTTGCTGGACGAGCGTCAGGGCAACGGATTCGTGCCGCATGTTGGTCGTCCAGCCCCGCCCCGAGCGGGCGTCGGCACGGGCTAAATCCGAGGCCTGCGGGTTTGCGCCCGGTGCTGCGCAGGCCGGGACAGGTTCGGTTGCGAGATCGCACAAGCCTGCAATGGCCATCTTGAAAACAGCGTCGCGGACGCTCGCTTCGTCTTCGGCGCTTGCCGTCTCGGTGCCAGCCGCCTCCGCAACCAAAGATTCTAGCGTTGCGGTTTGCGGATACTTCGCGGCCAAGATTTGGACGGCGTCGCGCACAAATGGGTTTGGCGTCGTCAGGGTGCGGCCAGCGGCATCCTTGAACACAAAAAGATCACCGTTTTTTTCAGGAACTGGATTAAAGCTGGCGTTGATATGCAGGCCATCAAGCCGCGAACTATCTAAAAACCGCTGAATCATGGAGGCGATGTCCTGGCGGACAAGCAGCGATTGGCGGAAGGTGCGGCCTGAGAGAAAGTCGATATATTGCTCCATCCTCTCAAGTTTATTGCCTGAGAGTTCGCGCAGCAGCGGACCATTCTGGGGGCCAAAGGTTTCAGCGATTGTGAAATTGAAATTTGCCTCGGTCAGAAACTCAAGTTTTGCGGAGCGGGCTTTGGCAATGAAATCGGCGACGTAGCACGGCTCATTGTTAAGTTCGAGATACTCATGCGCGATGTAGTGGTCTTGTTGCTCGCGAAGGCTTGCAACCTCTTTACGCAGCATCTGGCCATAGGGCGTGCTGGCATCGCTGGCTTCCGCTAACTGGGCGAGCATCTGCCGGGCCATGGCGACTTTGCGCCGTGGATCAGGTTCGCCCTCGACATGGAAAAGAATGGCATCACGCAGCGCCCCGCGTAAGCGCCAGCCTGGAAACACGTTGTAACTGATATAGGCGATACCGTTGTCGTTCAGGTTCTCGCGGCAAACCCGCATGATAGCGTCTCTGACGGATGCGGGCACCCAACTGTAAACCCCGTGACAGATGATGTAGTCGAAGAGGCCGTCCGTGTTGCTCAAATCGGCAATCGATTGATGGCGGAGTTCGATGTTGGTCAGACCCAACTCTGTGATCCGCTCCCGGCCCTGTTCAATCTGCACAACTGACAGATCAACGCCTAAGAACTGTGCGTCCGGAAACATCGCAGCCATCGGAATGAGATTACCACCTGCAGCGCAGCCGAGTTCGAGGATTCGCCCGTTCTTTAATACTGGCGGTGTCAAGCCAAAAAGTTTGGCAATCGCCGCCGATCTCGCCGGATGACTTTGCGGGAAGGGCCGTGAATCGTATGGCACGTCGTCGTATGTCTGGGCAATCGATTGAGCTGTCGTTTCCATCAAACGTCTCCTTCAACTATAAGA
>JAYTQI010000275.1:0-8951 GCA_043746825.1 Hyphomicrobium sp.
GCCGAAAAAGCGTGAAATCAACGTCGTGCTGTCGAATTCCTTTGGTTTCGGCGGCACAAACGCCTCTCTTGTGCTCCGTGGCGTTGCCTAACCCTTTGATTTTCGCGCTTTCGCCACATTTTCCGTGAAGCGTCAGGTTTCGGAAGGCGCGCTGACGGAATTCTGGAATTTGGCGCGTCGCACGTGGTGTTCGGGACCTCATGGCTAACAGCAGAAAAAAATCCGAAGTCACTGGCCGCACCCGGACCGGTGGCGCCAGAAGCCCAGCTGAGCGGCTGGAGCCGGGCCGCGCACCTTCCCGCCCAAGGGGGCTGGAAACGCGTGAGCCCTCGCGTGTCGTGTCTGGATTTGTCCGGCTCTTCAGCGGCCTCTTTACCGTCGCGCTCGTCGCTATGTTGACGCTCGGCGGTGCCGGTGTCGCGCTGTTCAGCCAGTATGAGCGCCCTGGCCCGTTGGAGCAGACGCGCACCGTTGTGATTCCGAAAGGTGAAGGCAAAATTGCCATTGCCGAGCGGCTTGAGAAAGAAGGCATTATTGGCAACCGCTGGACGTTCGTGGCGGGGACTCTTTTTCCCAGCGTGTTCGGTGTCAAGAAATCGCTGGAATTGAAGGCGGGTGAATACGAAGTCAAGGACCACGCTTCGATGCGTCAAGTGCTGGAGACGCTCGCTGAAGGTAAATCCATTCCCTATAAAATTACCTTGCCCGAGGGGCTGACGAGTCAGCAAATTGTCGAACGCTTGAAGGCCGATCCCAATCTAACAGGCGACGTGTCTGCAGCGCCCGCAGAGGGCACATTGCTTCCCGACACCTATAATTATGCGAAAGGCATGGCGCGTCAGGAATTGATTGAACGCATGCAAAGTGCGCAACAAAAAGTGCTGGCCAGCATATGGGACAAGCGTCAAGGTGACTTGCCGCTTCGGAACGTAGAGGACGCCATCACATTTGCTTCGATCGTGGAAAAGGAAACCGGCAAGCCGGATGAGCGCGACCGGGTAGCGGCCGTCTTCCACAACCGCTTGAAGAAGGGTATGCGCTTGCAGTCCGACCCAACCATTATTTATGGTCTTGCAGGCGGACAAGGCGCGCTGGGACGCGGCATCACCCGCGCTGATATCGACAGCAAGACACCTTACAACACCTACCAGATCAATGGCCTGCCACCTGGGCCGATATGCAACCCAGGCAAGGCTGCGCTTGAAGCTGCACTCAACCCCGCCAAGACCAACGATTTGTTCTTTGTTGCCGACGGCACAGGCGGTCATGCTTTTACTGAAACGTTGAAAGATCATAACTCGGCGGTCGCGAAATGGCGTGAGAACGAGAAGCAGGCGGTTAAGGGAAAAGCAGCATCTGGTTCAGCGGCGAAAGCCAATGAGCCGGACCCAGATATCGCACCAATCCCAACTTCTGAGGATCCGATCCCCGATGAAGCGCAGCCCAAAGCTGCGCAAGCGGGGACAGAAAAGGCGGCTGTTGTTGCCCCGGCCAGCGCCGCAGCTATTCCTTTGCCTGTCCGCAAGCCGAAGAAACAGTAGTTTCGGCCCCATAGTCCACCGAGAACGGCCAAAGTTGGCGTTATGCCGCCAAACAGCTAAGTTGCCGCCCGCAACCGGCTGCGTGTTTGTGCTCCTGCCGGTTTTCAACGATCCGGCAGCAGGGACCAATGGCCATTTCAAGTATGACAGGTTTTGCACGCAGCGATGGCGAGCTAGACGGCCTGGCCTGGGTCTGGGAAGCGCGCAGCGTCAATGGCCGCGGCCTGGATGTGCGGCTGCGTTTACCGCCCGGTATGGATGCGATTGAGCCCGCCATCCGCGAAGCCATTTCAAAACGCATCACGCGCGGCAATGTCTCTGTCAATCTGACGAGCGAACGGTTGAATGGCGCTAGCACTGTGCGTCTTAACGAGGGGATGCTCGGCGATATTCTCAAAGCGGCGGCGCGAGTCACGGAATTGACGGGCGGAGCCAGGCCCGATACGGCGGCGCTGCTGGCGATGAAGGGTGTGCTTGAATCCGGCGACGCTGGCCTCGATGATCCTGAGGCGCGTGCGTTGCGCGAACGGGCGTTAGTTGCCAGTTTTGAAATTGCTGCAGACAAACTCGTCGAGGCGCGCCGCTCGGAAGGCGCCAAATTGAAAGCCGTCATCGTTGAGCAAGTCGCAACAATAGAGCGCTTATCGAAACAGGTCCGGGCTTCGCCGTCGCGCACCGCTGATGCCATCCGGTTGCGCCTCAAAGAGCAGATCGGGCGTATTCTGGAGAGCAGCAATAGTTTCGATTCCGAGCGCCTGCATCAAGAGGCGGTGATTGCTGCCGCCAAAGCCGACGTTGAGGAAGAACTCGCCCGTCTGGATGCCCACGTTGCGGCGGCGCGTGATATGCTGGAAGAGAATGGTTCTGTCGGGCGCAAGCTCGATTTTTTGGCGCAGGAATTCAATCGCGAGGCAAACACATTATGCTCCAAGGCCAATGCCGTTGATATCACGCGCTTGGGTTTAACCTTGAAAAGTATCATCGATCAGCTCCGGGAACAGGTACAAAACATTGAGTGACACGGCGAAATCTCAAGCTCCAAAACCGCCGGCGATTGCGCGGCGTGGATTGCTGTACATCTTATCGTCGCCTTCTGGCGCAGGAAAAACAACCATCGCGCGCCGCTTGCTCAGCTCTGACACGGGTATCGCCATGTCGGTGTCGGTGACCACGCGAAAGCCGCGCCCCGGCGAGATTGAGTCTAAGGATTACCATTTCGTCGATCATGCCCGTTTCGAAGCGATGCGCGATAAAGGCGAGCTGCTCGAATGGGCGCGAGTCTTTGATAATTTCTACGGCACGCCAAAGGCTCCTGTTAGCGCTGCGATTTCGGCTGGTAAGGACGTCCTGTTTGATATCGACTGGCAAGGCGCGCAGCAACTGTCGGAAAAAATGGCGGGCGATGTGGTACGCGTGTTCGTGCTGCCACCCTCTGGCAAGACACTTGAAGAACGTCTAAAATCGCGCGCCCAAGATCCCCATGATGTGGTGGCGCGTCGGATGGCGGCGGCGGCAGCAGAGATCAGTCATTGGCCGGAGTATGATTACGTCATTGTCAATACGGACGTGGATGAGAGCGTGCACGTAGCAACATCAATTCTTGTGTCAGAACGCTCGAAACGAGAGCGGCTTTTGGGATTGTCAGCGTTCGTGCGCGATTTGCAGAGCGGGCTTTAAGCGCTGTTCTCAAACGCTGCCGCCAAACTTACAAAATCAGCGACCTCGAGTTGCTCGGCGCGCTTTGTGGGATCGATATCGCATTTTTTAAGCAATAGTTCCGGCATGGGGGTCAGTTGCTTTAAACTCGCGCGCAGCATCTTGCGGCGTTGTCCGAAAGCGGCAGCTGTCACTTTTCCGAGCGTTTTTACAGAACATCCCGCAGCTGCCTTGGGACGAAACTCAACAACCGCTGATGCAACTTTTGGCGGCGGCGTGAAGGCTTCGGCGGGCAGGTTCATGATGATGCGGGCATCTGTTCGAAATTGCGCCAAGACTGAAAGACGCCCATAGGCCTTACTCCCAGGCTCGGCCACGATGCGCTCGGCAACCTCGCGTTGAAACATGAGAACCATGCGGTCGAACCACGGCGGCCAGGGGTCTTGCTCCAACCAGCCGACGAGCAAGATCGACGCAACGCCGTAGGGTAAATTGGCGGCAATGGTGACATGGCCGGGCGAGGGGCCAAGCAGCTCTGTCCAATTGGCTTTGAGCGCGTCGCCAAAATGAACATCGAGCCGGCCCGGATAATGAGCCGAAATATCTTGCAGGGCTGGTTTGCATCGCTCATCGCGCTCAACCGCGACAACGCGCTTTGCGCCTTCCAATAATAGTGCGCGCGTCAGACCGCCGGGCCCTGGACCAACTTCGGCAATAGTGCGCGCGCTCAAGTCGCCGCAACTGCGGGCGATTTTGCGGGTGATGTTGAGATCGAGGAGAAAATTCTGACCTAGTGCTTTTTTGGCCTTGAGCTGATAGCGCTCAATGACTTCGCGCAAGGGGGCTAAGCCATCAGGACTGGCGCCAGAGCGGGATGAAACGACGTCTTCTTCGGGTTCGCGGCCGCTGCTGGTCAAGACACGGCCATCATGCGCCGCACCGACATCGCATCCGCCATTTTCAAAGCTGCAATCAAACTTGTGGCCCGGGCGCAGCTCAGGTGCGCAATGTCAAACGCAGTGCCGTGATCGGGCGAGGTGCGCACAAACGGCAGTCCCAGCGTGATGTTGACTCCGTCGTCAAACGATAGGGTTTTGATCGGGATCAGCGCCTGATCATGATACATGGCGATTGCCGCGTCGTAGTTTTTGCGGGCCTCCGCGTGAAACAATGTATCAGCGGAATGCGGCCCGGTGACCTCAATGCCTTCGTGACGAAGTTCCCGGATCGCAGGTTGAATGATCTCTTCGTCTTCGCGGCCGATGGTGCCGCCTTCGCCCGCATGAGGATTCAAACCGCAAACCGCAATGCGGGGCGCGGGGATGCCGAAATCGCGTCTGAGTGCTTCATGCGTCACGCGCACGGTTTCAAAAATACCATGCCGGGTGATCAGGCCAGGAACTGCCGCAAGTGGCAAATGAATGGTGAGGGGCACCACGCGCAAGAGATCAGAGGCCAGCATCATGACGGCATGATGCTGGCGGCCAGGCCAGTGACGTTGCGCCAGTGTGCCTAAGAATTCCGTATGACCGGGATGATCAAAGCCCGTCCGATATAGAACACCCTTTGATATTGGCGCTGTGACGACGGCCCGGATGGCACCTTGAGCTGCATCCGCCACCGCGCGCTCGATGGCCAGAATGGTGGCGGGCGCATTCTTGTCGTTTGGCTTTCCGGGTTCACTGCGCGCAACTAATGGAATCGCAATGACGGGCAGGGCATTGCGAAAAACCTGCTTTGTTTCGCCCGCCGCAGCGACTGCAGTGATTTGCAATTCCACGCCGAGAAGCCGGGCCCGCTCGCGCAGCATTGCGGGATCGGCGTAGACCACAAATGGTGGCAGCCCTTCGTCGGCGCGGGCCAGCCAGGCTTTGATGATAATCTCGGGGCCTATCCCTGATGGATCCCCCATAGACAGTCCTAATGGGGCTTCAGGCCTGTCGCGGAAGGCCGCCATGATCAGCGGTATTCGATGTGCGCGTCGGTGCGCAGGTCCTTGATATGGCGCTTGGCGATGAGATCGAATTCTTTCTGTTTCAATTCGCCTTCCGCGGCCGTACGTTTTTGCTCTTCGGCTTTGACGACTTCGCGGCCGCAAACAGCCCATAGCTCAACATCATTCTCACCGACACTGGGTGGCAGCATTTCGCCATCCTTGGCGTTAAGCAGCAGTGTGCGTGTCGGCTCTTGAAACTGTGCAGGGCGGCGCTTGCCCATATTCTCAAATTTCACGCCAGCAATCCCTTGCGCAATGGCCGCGCCAGAAGCGCAGCCGGTAAACTTAGCCCGGATGCCTTCTGCTTCTTTGACCCGCTTGGCGACAACCGCCTGATCCATCTTGGCGGGCATCGATAAGGTGATGCGCTGGACCTGCAGCTCAACCTGTTCTTCGCCAGCACCCGGCGCCGCTGCAACGAACTTGTCGACGTCCTTGCCGCTGATCGAAATTTGCGGGCCAAACTTGCGGCGGATGACTTCATTGAAGGACAGTGTCGAGCGAATGCGCTGCTTCATTGGCGCGAGGTCGCCGCCAAGAGACGCCGCCAGCTGAGTCTTGGACAACTTATTACGCTCAGCGATGCCATCGATAATTCTTTCAATGTCCTCGTCGGGGACCTGAGCATTTACGCGTTTGGCTTCCTGGAGTTTCAGTTTTTCGTCGATGAGCTCGTCAAGGGCGGTTTTCTTCAAGCCGGGCAGGGCAGCCGATTTGGCGTTCTCCACGGCCTGCTTCTGCATGCTCATGGCAAAATCCTTCTTGCGGCCTTCGAAGACGGCAAGAATCTGTTCTTTGGATTTGCCAGTGTTGGCCGCGATCACTTCTTGAAGAATAGCCTTCAAGCGTTCGGTCGTCTTCGGATTGCTCAACATGGCCTTGAAGTTTTCTTGGGCCTTGGTGCCGATGCTGCCGCCGGCGAGCATGGCCGCCCGCTGCTGCACTTCATATCCTGTGATCGGTTCGTCGTTGACGAGAGCCACAATGGCCTGCTCGCTGCCGGAACTTTTGGAAGTGGCCTTCGGGCTCTGTTGTGCTGGCGTCGCCTTAGCGGTCTTCTTGTTAGATTTTTGGGAAGCAGCTGCAGTGGTGGGTGCAGCAACAGGATCAGCCGCTTCCTGCGCGGCACTGACGGCTGAGCACGGTAGAAACGCCACCCACAGCAGCGGCAGCGCAAGAACACGCGCCAGCCGCAGATGTATCTGGGTCGGCGTTTGGGTCATGTTTGGATCACGGCATCGGTCATGGGCTAATGGCACCTGGAAACGACTCGAATAGCGGGTCACTTTAGCGCAAATACGGGCGGCCCAGAGACCGTTATCCACACTAACCGTGACCGGGCCGTGGCAGGGCCCTAAGCTGGTGAGCAGAATAGCGCAGGTTCGCCGCCTTTAATTGGTGCGCTGGTCGCCGCCAAACGCGAAATCAAGGCTGTTGGTCTTGTACTGATATTCGCCCAGGTGCTTGAACTCGAAGCGCAGCATATAGGTCTGATCGTCTTGGATAACTGCGCTATTATAGAAACTGCGCGTGTAGCTGGCGGTCAATACGAAGCAATCGTCGGCGTACTTAACCTTGATCATGTCTGACAGAGTCTGAGAATTCTCTATGTCGTAACGCACACCGCCGCCAATGGTCCAAAAATCGGTAAGCCGGACATCTGCAAACGAATAGATATCCTGTTGTGCTGCGGCGAGGCCCAAGACGGGATCTGCAGCCGTATAGGCATAAACGGTCGCCCACAGGAGCGGACCGTAGCTGACTTGGGCTGCTGCATCCTCGCGCCGCAATTCAAAATTGTCCTGGTCAAAACGGCTTTGCGAAATCAACCGGAAAGAGTCGGTTGGAGCGACGTAAGCGCCAAACACATAATCCGATTTCGATGTCTCAAGCCCGCTTGACGCTGAATACACGGGCTTGCCGGTGTCGTCACGGCCTGGGTTGGCATATACATTGTCGCCTGTGATGTGGAAACTTTCACCAGCGAGGAAACGCGCATAACCGCCAGCATTAGCCTGGAACGTGTATTGCACGCCAACATTGGCGCGAGTTCCGGTTTCTGTCCTGTCGTAGCCGGAGAATTTCGATGTCTCGAATAGATTGGTATCGTCAAAGACGAGACTGCGCGCATCTTCGTTCGGCAGACGGCGCTGGGTTACGGCATCCTGACGCGCAACGATCTGTCCAATCGGCTCAATGATGTGGCTGGCGTTGGCGGCATTCGCGATCCATGGATAGGACACTGTCGCGCCGCCCGTTGCGATGCCGCGCACGGTCGTATCTTCCGAAGCCAAGGTACTCGCAATGACATTGCCGGTAGCGTCGATCTGGACGGACTCAGGATCAGTAAAATTGTTAAACTGATAGATATCGCCTCTGAGATTTCCAAACGGCGTGTAGCTAATGCCAATCTGGTCTGTAAACCGGCGGCGCCACTTAAGTTCGCTGACGATGCGATTGACACTTTGATCGCGGATTCGAAGCGTGCCCGCGTTCAAGCCCTGGGCGCCATCAAGGCGCGTGAAGCTGAGTACGTTGCTATCCCACTTGAGTTCGCCGCCAAGCACAGGGTCGGCAAAGACGTAGTTATAGTCGATGACGGGATGTGTGTAGCTCTCTGCCTGGGCGGTATCTCCAAGCAGGAGCCCGCCGAAGTGATAGAGGCGGGCTGAGAAATAATTCCTGTCCGATTGGCCGGTCAAGAAGATCTGATTGACCCTATCGGTGAGGAGGATGTTGTCGAGCCTATAGTAGCGCCGGAATGTGTCGTCGCTCTCAAACGTCGCGTCCCAGCCAAACTTCCACCAGCTCGAAATTGAGAATTGGCCCTTTGTTTCCACGCTGCCGCGCCAGCCATCAAGATCCTGACGGTTAACGATTGAGGCGTCCAGGTTGGTAAGGTTCTGGTCAATAGCCTGGAATTTGATCGTGTATTCTCCATTGGCAAGACGGTGCCGCCAGTCGCCCTGCCAAAGTACGCCTTGGCTCGTCAGATACGCGGGATGGAAAGTGAAATCATAATTTGGTGCGAGATTGAAGAAGTAGGGAACCTCCGCCATGAAGCCGAGATTGGTGGACTGCCCATATTCTGGAACCAGGAACCCCGATTTGCGCTTCACTGTCGGATCTGGATGTTGGAAGTACGGTAGATACAAGATTGGCTGGCCAAAGATTTCGAAGTAGGCGTCCTGGTAGGTGATGGTTGCCGCATCCTTGTCGTGGATGATCTTTGCGGCGCTCAAGCACCACAAAGGCGGCGTCGTGCCATCGCTCTTACAAGCGGTGAACTTGCCGTTCTGGAATTCCGTGACGTTGCCTTCCCGGCGCGTCGCACGTTCAGCGCTGATACGCGATTCATCCTTCGTGACGACGCTCAAAGATTGAACGAAGCCATCGCGGAAGTCATCGGTCAGCGTATAGCTGTCGGCATGGATGACGTTGCCCTGCGGCTCCTTCAGCGTGACGTTGCCGTGGGCCGTCAGCGTACCAGCGCCTTGGTCGTAAATGACCTCATCAGCGGTGAGTATGTTGTCGTTGTAGAATATTTCAACATTGCCGCGGGCGGTGACGCGGCTTCCCGACGTGTCGTAGAGCAGCTGGTCGCCCTGCAAATACAGCGGCTGTGACTTGTCGAGTGTTTTCTTGACCGGGCCAAACAGGCTTTGGTTACTGCCTGCGGTTCCAAACGAACTTCCCTTTTTGCTGCCGGCGGCCGCAATGCTTGGATCCTGAGCGTGCGCAACAGCTGAGATGGCGGC
>JAYTQI010000276.1:0-1759 GCA_043746825.1 Hyphomicrobium sp.
GCAAGAAGCGAATGCCAGATGCCACGATGGACCGAGAGTTTATGAAAGATCGTGTGGAGGCCATAGCGCACGCCGACAAGGGTGCCGAGCCAGACGATCCAAAGTTCAGCAATTGAATACTTTGTCGCGACATTGAACAAAACTGCAAACGAGAAGAACACCGCGAGGCCCGCAAACATCGCCCGGCTGGGGCGTGACTCTTTGAGGTCGATATCCGGTAAAACCGAGCCGAGAACGCCAGCCAACGTTACGGCCACAAGATTTTCCGGCGCAACCACGTCAGCGGCGAGCGTCAGCGTTGCGAGAGCACCCGCAACAACGGTGCCGACCCCAATATGCGTTGTAAAATTGGCCATTTGCCTCTCCTCGACCGCCGATCCAGAGCGCGAAAAGCGCGCCTCAGCCTTAGCTTGAGGTTCAGACCGACCAGATTCGCGGGCTTGAATCGAGGCAAAGCCGCTGCACCGGTGTGGATAAGAGACTTCGGATTTGCTCAAAGGGGCATGAACCGCCTTCTGGCGGGAGAGGCCAAGATGTGTCAGTACCCCAGGAATTGATCCGCTGACCGGAGTCTGGCTCCAGGATTACCCCGTGAAGACACCCGACAAGTTGCGATTGTTTGCCACCATCAACATTGCGGTCGCGGCCGCCGTGATGGGAATCAAGTATTTGGCCTATGCCGTCTCGGGCTCGGTTGCGCTGTATTCCGATGCGCTCGAGAGCATCGTCAACGTCATGACGGCCGTGGCCGCCTTGATCGCTATTTTCATATCCGCCAAGCCCGCTGACAAAGACCATCCCTTTGGCCACCACAAAGCTGAGTTCTTTGCCGCGATTTTTGAAGGCGCGATGATTATCATTGCGGCACTGCTGATCCTTGCAAAAACTTACGCGGCGTTAGCTGACGGGGCGCGGCTGGAATCACCAGGGCTCGGCCTTATGATCAATAGCGCTGCGGCCGCGATCAACGCGGCGTGGGCATTTACGTTGATCAATCGCGGTAAGCTGTGGCGCTCACCCGCGCTCGAAGCCGATGGCAATCATCTGGTAACCGATGTGATCACATCGATTGGCGTACTGCTTGGGCTCGGTCTTGCACTGCTGACAGGGTGGCACATCCTCGATCCGTTGATCGCCGCCGCCGTGGCGCTCAACATTCTGTGGAGCGGCTATAAAATCGCTTTAGAGTCCATGTCGCGCTTGCTTGATCAGGCCGCGAGCCCCGAGATCGAAGCGCGCATCAAGGCGCTCATTGCCGCCAATGGCGGCGGCGCATTGCAGGCCCATGATATGCGGACCCGGCAAGCGGGACGGGCGCTGTTTATTGAATTTCATTTGGTTGTGCCGGGCAGTATGTCCGTCAACGACGCGCATACCATTTGCGACCGCATCGAGAACGCTATTGAAGCTGAGATTGAGGGCTCAGAAGCCGTTATCCACGTTGAGCCCGATTTCAAGGCCAAGCCGCAGGTCAAAGGCGCGATCAGTTTGGAGGGTTAAGCTCCGCCCACAGGTCATAATCATCCGCATGAACAACCTTGGCTTTGACCATGTCGCCGGGTTTGACTTTTGTCTCGCCGTTCAAGAACACACTGCCGTCGATGTCGGGCGCATCCCATTTTGAGCGGCCAATCGCCCCGTCTTCATCGATCTCGTCGATAAGCACGTCAATCTCGCGGCCAACTTTGGCGGCCATGAGTTTGCCGCTGACCGCGCGTTGCTTTTCCATGAAGCGGTTCCAACGCTCATCTTTGACCGC
>JAYTQI010000277.1:0-3950 GCA_043746825.1 Hyphomicrobium sp.
GACGGGCCGCTGTTGGTTCTGGCGGGTGCGGGCACGGGAAAGACCCGTGTGCTCACCACCCGGATTGCTCATATCTTGGCCTCCGGCCGCGCCTATCCATCTCAAATTCTCGCCGTCACCTTCACAAATAAGGCGGCGCGCGAGATGAAGGCGCGCATCGGAACCCTGATTGGCCCCACTGTCGAAGGCATGAGCTGGCTTGGAACTTTTCATTCAATTGGCGTCAAAATCTTGCGCCGCCATGTCGAGCTGGTCGGGCTCAAATCGGGGTTCACGATCCTTGATGATGATGACCAAGTCCGGCTGTTGAAACAGGTGATCGAAGCCGCCAACATCGACAAGGAGCGCTGGCCGGCCCGGCAGCTGCAAGGCCTGATCGACAGCTGGAAAAACCGGGGCTTAACGCCGAGCGCCGTGCCGCAAGGGGAAGCCTTCGCATTTGCGGCTGGCAAAGGCCGCGATCTCTATGCCGCTTATCAAAGCCGCCTCAAAGATCTCAACGCCTGTGACTTTGGCGATCTGCTGCTTGAGTGCCTGCGGCTGTTCCGCGAGCATCCGGACGTGCTGGCCGATTATCAGAAGCGCTTCCGCTATATTCTGGTCGATGAGTATCAAGATACCAACGTCGTGCAATACATGTGGCTGCGGCTGCTGGCGCAAGTGGCGCCGAACGTCTGCTGCGTAGGCGACGATGACCAATCGATCTACGGCTGGCGCGGCGCCGAGGTTGATAACATCCTGCGCTTCGACAAAGATTTTCCGGGCGCTCAGGTCATTAGGCTTGAGCGCAATTACCGCTCTACAGGGCATATTCTTGCGGCGGCCTCGGGCTTGATCGCCAAGAATGAAGGCCGGCTCGGCAAGACACTGTTCACGGATGGCGCATCCGGCGCCAAAGTTACGGTCGCTAATTTCTGGGATGATGAAGCCGAAGCCCGCTCGATTGGCGACGATCTTGAAAACCTGCAACGTGCCAAGCACCCGTTAAACGAGATCGCCATTCTGGTCCGCGCCTCGTTTCAGATGCGCGTCATTGAAGACCGCTTCATTACGTTGGGCATTCCTTACCGGGTCATTGGAGGTCCGAAGTTTTACGAGCGGCAGGAAATCAAGGATGCAGTCGCTTATCTCCAGATCGTCGCCAATCCTGACAACGACTTGAAGTTCGAGCGTATCGTCAACGTTCCCAAGCGCGGACTTGGCGATACGACCGTCAAACGCGTCCACGTGCTGGCGCGCGCGCGTGGCATCGCCATGTATCAAGCCGCACGCGAAATCGTTGAGACGGACGAACTCGCCGCTAAGGCGCGAAAATCGCTGCATGATATTGTGCGGTCTTTTGAACGCTGGCGTGCGCAGGTTGACACGATGCGCCACACCGAATTGGCCGAGTTGATCCTGGACGAGTCTGGTTACACCGCTATGTGGCAGGCGGACAAGAGCCCGCAGGCTCAATCGCGGCTGGAAAACTTAAAGGAACTCGTGCGCTTCATGCACGATTTTGAAAGCCTGGCGGGCTTCCTTGAGCACGTCTCGTTGGTTATGGACGTAGATCAAGGCAGCGACGGCGAACGCGTCTCGCTCATGACCTTGCACGCGGCCAAGGGCCTGGAATTCGCGGCCGTATTTTTGCCTGGCTGGGAGGAAGGCTTGTTCCCTCACCAGCGTGCGTTGGACGAGAGTGGCAAGTCGGGTCTCGAAGAAGAGCGCCGTCTCGCTTATGTCGGCATTACCCGTGCCAAGCGGATTGCGAAAATTTCGTTTGCGCAGAACAGGCGCGCGCGCGGGCTTTATCAATCGGCGGTGCCGTCACGATTTGTCGATGAACTACCCGAAGCTAACGTGGATGTGATCGAGAGCCAAAGTCCTTACGGAGGCATCACGAAAGGCTTTGGCTACGGCAATAGCTTTGGCCAGAGCCGCTTTGACCGGGCGCCTCCGAGTGCTTCGACCTCTAGCTATCAGACGCCTGGCTGGAAGCGTGCCGAGCAGAATTGGAAGAACCCGCCGCCCAAGAAGAAGCCGGGGCCAGTAACGCTTGAGGGCGAGTATGTCTCCGCCTCAAGCACCCGCGCACTGGAATACAAAGCCGGTGCGAGGGTACGGCATGAGAAATTCGGCGATGGAACAGTAACACTGGTCGATGGCAATAAGCTCACCATCGAATTCGACGACGGCGACACCAAACGCGTTGTCGCCAATTTCGTAGATAGAATTTGACAAATTCCATTCGCTGTCATCCAGCCGGAGAAATAGTGCGTGCACGATTTTGGAGAGCCGGGATGACAATATTGCTACTTCAATAACCTTCCTGCCACAGCATCGAGTTTTTTCAAGAGTGCCGGATCACGCGATTCTGGTGCTGTGATCAACGCAACATCAAGCGCCCGGTCCGAGCCAACAGGGCAATCCGGATGTTCGCGCGGGAATTCTCGGCCTAAGCGTTGCACCAGCCGTTGCGCCTTTTCTGTGTTGCCCTTCATGACTTCGATAATGGCGGCAACGTCAACTTGGGCATGATCCTCATGCCAGCAGTCATAATCCGTGACCATCGCGACAGTGGCGTAGCAAATCTCGGCTTCACGCGCGAGCTTGGCTTCCGGCATGTTGGTCATACCGATGACATCGCAGCCCCATGAGCGATAGAGCTCGCTTTCGGCGCGGGTCGAGAACTGCGGCCCTTCCATGACAAGATAGGTGCCGCCCTCGTGGACATCGAGCCTTTCGGCCTTGGCAGCCTTCACCAACGCCTTGGCCAGTAGCGGGCTCACTGGATCAGCGACAGATACATGCGCGACACAGCCGGTGCCAAAGAACGATTTCTCCCGCGCAAACGTGCGGTCAATGAACTGGTCAACGATGACAAAATGACCCGGCACATATTTCTTCTTCAAGGAGCCGCAAGCCGAGATAGAAACGAGGTCGGTGACGCCCGCCCGTTTCATGGCATCGATATTGGCGCGATAGTTGATTTCCGTTGGAGAAATCTTATGCCCGCGCCCATGGCGAGGCAGAAACCGCACGGGCAATCCGTCAAGGTCGGCGAAGAGAATATCGTCTGAAGGCTCACCCCATGGACTTTTGACTTTATCCCAGCGCGCATTAGCAATGCCCGGCAATTGATAGAACCCACTGCCGCCAATAATGCCGAGTATCGATTTTCCCATAGTTACATTTCCTTCAACGATCTGCCGCCAAGTGTTAGAAACAAAAGGGTAAAAAACCCCAGTCGCGGAACACCCATGCATTGCCACGATTGCGCTGTATGATAGGGCTGCCTGCCTTGGGTGAGCTTTAGCTGACCCAGATTAGTTTTCCAACCCGAGCCCCCACAAATTGGGCTTCTTGAAAGTTAGGCATGGTTCGTGGAATAACTGTCTTTCCTCGGAACGATCCCTGAATTGCCATGTCCTGCATTAAAAGAGTGGCACTCAATCCACAAAAAATCGAGCATAGCTCGAGAAAGGCTCGACGTATGAACCTCGTATCTCTCATCATGCAATTCCTCGCCCCCGCCATCATCAATAAGATGGCTGGCAGCCTCGGAATTGGTCAGGGTCTCGCCGGTAAAGCTATTTCGGCAGCTCTTCCCTCAATCCTGGCCGCCCTTGCTGGCTCAGCATCGAAGGGCGGCGGCGGCGCCGCGCTCGCCAGCATGCTTGGTAAACAGGACCCAGGTCTGCTTGGAAACTTCGCCAGTATGCTTGGCGGCTCAGGACAGCAAGGTCTGATCGATAGCGGCTCAAGCGCTCTTTCATCGCTGCTTGGCGGCGGCTCAAGCAACGCCATCGCCAGCGCTGTCGGTAAGTTTGCCGGTATCAACGACGGCCAGAGCAAATCGCTTCTTGGTATGCTGGCGCCAGTTGTACTTGGCACATTGGCAAAAGAGCAGAAGTCGCAAGGACTGGACGCTAACGGTCTTGCAGGCCTTCTGGCTGGCCAGAAAGACA
>JAYTQI010000278.1:0-8947 GCA_043746825.1 Hyphomicrobium sp.
GAGCTAGCAGCGAGTGTCGGCGGCTGCGGCAGCGCTTACGGCTACAGCTATGCGGCCTTCGGCGAACTGATCGCCTGGATTATCGCCTGGGATTTGATCCTGGAATACGGCGTCTCGGTTGCAGCCGTCGCCAACGGCTGGTCAGGGTATTTCAATAATGCACTAACGGCGATGGGTGTTGGTCTCCCTGAAAGTCTCACCAAAGGACCGTTTGCGGGGGGCATCGTTAACGTGCCAGCGGTCGCAATTATTATGATCCTGATGGCGCTTTTGATTATGGGCGTCAAAGAAACCGCCCGCATCAATGCGGCGGCGGTTATGATCAAACTCTTGGCGGTCGTGGTCTTTGTCGGCGTGGCGATCTTTAATATTCACCCCGAGAACTGGTCGCCGTTCATACCGTTTGGCTGGTTTGACCATAACGCCGCCGGTAAACCGATTGGGGTTCTTGCAGGGGCATCACTGGTGTTTTTTGCCTACGTCGGCTTTGACGCTGTTTCAACCGCCGTCGAAGAAGCCAAGAACCCTCAACGTGATGTGCCGATTGGGATTCTCAGCGCCTTAGCGTTCTGCACCATTATCTACGTCATCGTCTCGGCTCTGATGACGGGGATTGTGCCGTTCGCGTCGTTGGATGTGCCGTCGCCTGCATCGGCATCGTTGCTGCAGATCGGTTACAATGGGGCTGCAGCATTCGTCTCGGCGTGCGTGATCTTCGGCCTGACCACGGTCATGCTCGTGCTGTACTACGGACTGACACGCATCATCGTCTCAATCTCGCGCGATGGATTGCTGCCGCAATTCTTTTCCAAGATCAGCCCCACAACGCAGACACCAGTCAGGACAACCGTCATTACCGGCGTCATTATGGCCATTATGGCTGGAATGATTCCACTCGGCGTTTTGGCTGAACTTGTCAATATCGGCACTTTGGCCGCGTTCGTGCTTGTTTGCGCGGGTGTGATTATGCTGCGCCGGACCCATCCGGACATGCCACGCCCATTCAAGATGCCAGCCGGGACATTGCTCGCGTCACTTGGCGTGATCTCATGCGGCGCCTTGATCGCGTTCCTGCCCTATGAAACGCATCTGCGCTTCATCATCTGGCTTGCGGCCGGTATGGTCATTTATTTTCTGTACTCGATCAAGCACAGCAAGCTGGCGAGGGCATAAATCCCGTTGTTATCCTAAGCGAAGCGATCACAGGTAAGCGAGCGCGAAGACCTGGACCCAGGCTGACGAACTCAAAGTTTAGGCTGGGTCCAGGCTCTCTAGAATTGCTTTTCAAGCATTTCCTCCGCCCGGGCTGACAGCGGCTAAAGCACGTTATGCGTACCGTCGCAGAACGGTTCATCATCGGTGGCTTTGCAGCCGCACAGATTGTAAGTCCCCGTCCGCTCAGCTGTGAATTTCACTGGCTCAAATGATGTGCCCTTGTGCGAGCCATCGCAAAACGGCTGTGATTTGGAGCGCCCGCAGCGGCAGTACCAATAGTCTTGGCCCGCCACCAGTTCGACCTGAAAGGGGCCCTTCTGGGCCACAACCGCTTCGTCCGCCATCACAACGCTCCCCTATTTCGGCATTTGGCCGGCCCACTTACTGGAAACCTTCTAATTCGGGTAATGGGTTTAAAGGATCGATGCAAGATGCGGGCTACCTGCGGACGGCCATCCGCCATAAAAGTGCAGCTGCTGACTGCGCATTTTATACTTGACTAAATAAGTCAACAAACTGCACACTCAACGTCTATCTGCTTCATTGCCGGGGCCTTGAACCTCGAATTTTGGAGAGCTGAAAATGACCAACAGCTTACCCTCATGCGAATGCGGCCGGGACGACCTGGCGCGCCGGGAAACGATGGGTCTAACTCCGCTCGAAGACCTCATACTCGATGTCTCGCGATTGATTTTCGATATTCATGGCAACGGAAACGGTGCAGCTTGGCTAACGGCTATTGACCTTACCGAACAAGCTGCCGGTCCCGGCACGGGTCCGCTGCTCCTGGCCCGGGCAACCGCTTTTGTACGCGCGATGCTCGCCGAGCGTCAGGGATGCTTCCAGTTTCTTACTGCGGGCTGCAGACACATGACCCAGCATGAGGTGGCGATGTTGGAAGTCCTTAAATCGGCGCGAGGCAAAGATTGGCACGCGCTCAATTACATGGCCCAGAGTCTCGCAGGGGCAGAATCAGTGCAACGGATCGTGAGTTCAGCATTGACTCTTGCCGGTCCAATATCTGGTGGTACACCCGTGAACCCTGGATCCGGAGAGACTGCCGTGGAACCGCTGGCAAACGGGGTTGTTTGGCACTGATCGCGCAGTCGCCTGAATCATCCCTCCTGGGCTCCGGTTCTCCCTAAGGGGCGGGGTAATCCCAGACGATAATTTATTACCCCTTCATCAACGCCCGAATAGCCCGCGCAATGGCGCCGGCGCGCTCTTCGATCAGGCCTGGAACTTCACAGGCGAGCGGTAAGTTTTGCGCGCGTTCCTGGAAAATGCGGACATCCCAGCGGTATTTTTCTTGCGCTGTCTTAGCGTCGCCAGCGGTCGTGTCCTGTTCTGACACCTCGGTTGCTGCCGGGTCCGCGCCTTCCTTCGCTTCAGGAACCGCCGCGCCGGTAGCTTCTATTTTTTTTGCGAGTTCGAGCTGGCGCTTATGGAAGCGCTCGATGCCCGACATCACGATCTTGCGGTCATCATTCGAGCGCGACAGCACACCGGCAAACAGTTCCATCAGCTTGGCGTCCCGCTTATCAGCGGTTTGTGCCTCAGCATACCTCTTGATCGCGGCTTCGACGTCTTCAAGCTTATAGCGCCGGGCAATCAGGTAACCCGATAGTTTGCGGATTTCGTCATCATTCTGCCAACCGGTGGAATTTTCAAGCGCCGGGCCATCCCAGATTTGTGCGGGCGAGATTTCCATGACCTTGCGGGAAATGCACGGCCAATTGGGATCGGTGTACTCTTTGTCTTTTGCGAGCGACACCACGGCTGAGCCTGCGAGCATGACGGCAGAAACGAGCATAGTATTGGCGAAACGCGAGAAGCGAACAGTCAACATGGCAAGGACTTTCCTTTATGATCCCCCGCCCGGGCCGCCCCGGCGTGCGATCAACCCTTTTGAGGGGTTATAGGCATAGATCGCGGCGCTGAGGAAAAACACGGTGCAGGCGATAACGATGTAGAGATGGGTGAGGTCGAGCGTGCCGTCTTCGAGCCGTGGGCCGATCTGGCCGTAGAGCGCAAAGCGGATCAACTCAACCGCGTGGGTGAAGGGGTTGATCCAGGTGAGCGTGGCCAGCAAGGGGCTGCTCTCCTTGATGCGCCAGATGGGATAGAGCGCTGACGACATAAAGAACATCGGGAAAATCACGAAGTTCATGACGCCAGCAAAATTCTCAAGCTGCTTAATGACTGAGGACATGAAAAGCGCGAGTGAACCCAGCATCAGCCCTGCCAGGATCAGCGCGGGCAGCACAGTGACGTAACCGAAGGGGGCAGGATCGACGACCTGGAATTGGTGGAAGGTCTCAATCAGATTGGCTGGGATCGCCCCCAATACGCTCAGCCAATCCGGCTGCTTTTCCCAAGACCAGCTATCCCAAATGCGGGCGATAAATAAGAACGTGTAAGCTTGCAGCACAGCCACGAAAACGCCGCCCAGAAGTTTGGATGACAGCAGAAACGAGCGCGGAAAGGGGCTGACCAGCAGCGTGCGCATGGCACCAGTCTCGCGGTCGTAGACCATCGAGAGCGAAGACTGCATGGCGTTGAATAACAGGATCATACCGACAAGACCGGGTGTGACAAAGGTCTCATAGAGTACGTATGTCGTGTAGGGCTGGATGATCGAGACGCCAAGTGTCTGGCGGAAACCGGCGGCAAAGATGAACAGCCAGATCAGCGGCCGCACCAGGGCCGACAAGAACCTTTCGCGCTGATGGATAAAGCGCAGCACTTCACGCCAGACAATGCCGCTAAAACAAGCGAGATAGCCTGAGAGCCCAATGTGGCGGATATCAGCGCCCTCAATGGCGTCCTGATCCGGCATCGTTTGTGCGCTTGCGGTTGTTGCGGACATCAGGCGGCATCCTGCATTTCAGAGGCGGTCCCGGTAATGGTGCGGAACGCGGCGCTGACCGACTCTTGCCCTGTTGATTTCAGGAAGTCCGGCACCGAGCCGTTGAACAGCACGCGGCCCTTGTGGATGACGGCAACGAGATCCGTGGCTTTGACCTCGTCCATCAAATGGGTGGCCCAAAGAACACCCAAGCCTTCCTTAGCGACGAGGTTTCGAACGATCCGGACGACGCTCTCTCTAGAGCCTATATCGAGACCGACAGTCGCTTCATCTAGCAACAGCAAGCTTGGGCGATGCATGAGTGAGCGGGCAATTTCAACCCGGCGGGCTTGGCCACCTGAAAGTGAGCGGACCTTTTCTCGTGCCCGGTCCGCGAGGCCAACAACTTCGAGAACGTGCATGGCGCGATCCGCAGCCTCTTGGCCCTTAAAGCCATGCAGGGCTGCATGATATTTAAGGTTTTGCACGAGGCTTAAATCGCTATCCAGCGTCCGGCTTTGAAAGACGACGCCAAGTCTTTGCAGGGCTGCAGAGGGCTTGCGGCGGACGTCAAAACCGCGGATGCGGATTTCGCCCGAGACGTTGTCGTAAAGCCGGGTGATCAGCGAAAACAACGTCGATTTGCCCGCACCGTTCAGACCCAGCAGCATGACGAACGCGCCCTGCGGCACCGTCAGCGATACATCGTCCAAGACCTTTTTATCGCCAAAGGCGTGGCTCACCCCAGTGACGACGAGGGCAGGCGTTGTGTCCGGGTTGAAGTTATCCGAGGCATACGTCGTCATGGGGCAAAAATCTCTTTACCAAAAGCGTTGGTCAATTTGGGGATACGGCGACGCCCCAGGGGTAACGCCCTGTCTTGATGGATTTGAGGGCTTTGAGATTGACAACGTCGATGACGCTGACGTCGTTGGAAGCGCCGTTGGTGGTGAAAAGAAATTTGTCATCTGGCGAGAAATACATCTGCCAGACGCGTTGGCCAACCAGAATGTATTTTTCGACTTTGAATGTCGAGGTATCGACGACGGCAACACGGTTGGCTGGCCCGAGCGCGATGAACGCCTTTTTGCCGTCGTTTGTAATGCGGATGCCGACCGGTTGGATGGCTTCCTTGGCGACGCCCTGAATTTCAAACGTCACTTTGCCGATGATCTTGCGGTCAACCGGATTGATGATCGTTGCGGTGCCGCCGATCTCGGACGAAACCCAGAGCTGCGTGCCGGTCTTGTTGAACATGGCGACGCGCGGGCGGCTATCAACCAGCACGTTGTCGAAGGTTTTGTGCGTGGCAGTATCGATGAAGTGGGCCATGTTCGTCGTCTCCGACGTGTTCACCAGCGTTTTACCGTCGGGGCTTAAGCCCATGCCTTCAGGCTCGACGCCGACCGGCACGTTGGAAATCACAGTGCCCTTCTCGATATCGACGATGGTGACGAGATTGTCGTCTTCGTTGGCGATATAGAGCGTCTTACCGTCGGGATGCAGGATCAGCAATTCTGGATCGGGCCCGGAGGGCAGGGTTTTGACGAGCTCGAATGTCGTTGAGTCATAAACCTGCACGATGTTGTCATCGCTGGTGCAGATGATCAGCCACTTGCCATCTTTTGAGGTGACGATGCCGCGCGGGCGCTGGCCAACTTTGATGGTTTTGATGACTTCGAGTTTCTCGCCGTCAATGACGGAAACCGTGTTGTCTTTCTCATTGGTGACGTAGGCCGTGTAGGCCCCGGCTACAGGCGCGCCGGTCAGAAACGCCGCGCTGGCTGCAAGCACAGCAAATCCAAATTTCGTGGGTCGTGACATTCATGGCCTCCAAAACGCATCGGCAGCTGGTGATATGACGAGCTGGCGATCCTACTGCGTATACGCTTTGCACTTGGTCTCTGGTTTATCGAGCCCGAGAGTATCGAGTTCGGAAGTTGGGTGGAGAAAGCCTTGCTGAGGTGAGATCGACACCAACAGTTTTGGCGTTGAAACAATGATCGGCTGGCGGAGTTGCCCGTTCCAGGCGCGCAGCGTCGTCTTGACGCCTTTAAAGGCGGCGACTTCAAATTCCGGTGCATGAATGAACGCGTTCAAGTCCTTAAACTTGCCCGTTTGCTTGCGGGTCGCGGCTTCGCCAACGATGCGCACAGCTAGCCAGGAATCGTAGTCCAAGGGCCGCATGATGCGGTTATTCAGGCGGCGGAAGCGGTTTTGAAACTGCGTGCCGCCCCACAATTCAAGGGCTGGATGCCAGCTCGAGGCCACAAGACCAGCCGTGCCAGCGACCGGGCGCGGCGACCAGGTGCGATAGGGAATGTAGTCGCTGAAAAGTTGGCCCTCGTCCGCCACCATGACGATGTCGTGCTCTTTGGCGCCTTGGGTGAAGGTCGGGATCTGCTGCTGGATTTGCTCAAAACCGCCGTCCGAGCGGCGGCTGCCGGGTTCATATTTGTACTCGCGGTCTTCAACGATTTTGGCGCCAAAGCGTTTGGCGGTGCGCTTGATGGCTTCAGCAAAAAGTTTGTCTTCAGGCTGTGGCCCTGAGATCAGGAACCAGTTGGTCCACTTTTTCCACACCAGATATTGGCCGATGGCGTCGGTCAGCATCGTGCGGGTCGGGGGAACGTGAATGACATTGGTGCGGCAGTTTTCTTCACGCACAGAATCATCTGCCGAGCCGACATTAATAATCAGCGCGTCTTTGCCTTTGAGGGCGTCGGCGAGTTTCAACAGGCTTTGTGGCTCAAGGTCGGCGACAATAAAACCAACGCCTTCAGCGATCTTGGATTCTGCATTCTTGATCAGATCGTCGATGGCGCCTTCTTTGACATCAAGGGTGAAATTCTGATTGGTGAATTTGCCTGTCGTATTGTTGTCAGCGATACCGAGTTTGGCGCCTGCAATGCCATCATCGGCTGGCGCAATGTCGAGCAATGAAATTGGTTGATTCTTGTCGCGCGTCTCTTTCAGCAGCAACACGGGGACGGTCAAAACGTCCTTCGGCGCGGGCTGGGCGGCCGCATCTTTCGGCGCTTCAGCGGCAGGGGGGGGCGGCTGACCTTCTGCCTTAACGGCAGTTGTGAGGGCGAAAGTTAAGAGGGAGCATCCAGTGATAGTTGCACGGGCGATATCCGGCCAAGCCACGCGCCGCGACCGCAAACTGGAGCGGCGGGTCTTCCGAGGAACAAACACGAACAACGTCTCCTGCACCCGCCCTGTCATAATCCATCTGGTTGCCCTAGATGTTACTGTATTGCACTAAAGGGGGCGTGAGGGCTGTTTTGTCAAGCTGGCGCAAGGGCCCTCTCGCTTTTGTGACCGTCGCGTCAAGTCAAAGACCTGCCAAGGCCTTGCAATCTGAAGGGGGTCTATAGCACGTAACACCGTAACTGCAGGGCAACGGCCCGCCGGTCAGATTGAGGGTGGAAGGTTGCGACTTGAGATGAAGTTTCGCTGTTTGTTCACCCTGCTGGCCATGCTACTTGCTGGCCCAGCCATTGCCGCCCCGAAAACTGCGGTCTTTCCCTTCGACCTCCACGATACCTCGCAGGACGGGGAGATGGTGCCGCAGATTAACACTGAGGATTTGCGGCGCTTGAAAGTCGTCGCCGACGAACTCAAAGCCCTGATGCAGAAGGATGGCAGCTACGACGTCGTCGATTTGACCCACTTGGATGCTGAAATAGACAAGGCTTCGCCGTTCAATCAATGCGATGGTTGCGAGGTACCGATTGCAGCCAAGGCCGGAGCCGATCTCGTGGTCACCGGTTTCGTCGATAAATTTTCAGACGCCCTGATCAGTTTGCAACTGTTTGTCCGGGATGTGAAAAAAGGCGAGCTTAAGCAATCGATGTCGGTCGCTGTCATCGGCAATACGGATGAACTTTGGCTCCACGGCATACGCTGGCTGTGGCGTAACAAGCTTAAACCGCAGGAACAGCCGAAATGATCTCACGGCGGCAAGTTCTGGCTCTGGCAGGAGGTGTGTTGACGCTGCCGCGCTGGCCTGCGCCCGCGTTTGCGGCCACGCAGACGGTTCGACTGGCTTCGGTGAAATACGGCACCGTGAGCTGGCTGGTCGATACGCTGCGCAAAGAAGGCCTCGACAAGAAACACGGCATTGACCTGCGCATCGTAGAATTGGCCAATAATCAGTCAGGTCAGGTCTCGTTATTGGCGGGGCAAGCTGATGTCATTGTCAGCGACTGGACCTGGGCCATGCGTCAGCGCGCCAGGGGCGAGGACGTAAAATTTGCACCGTACTCGTCAGCCTTGGGAAGCGTGATCGTACCCAAGGATAGCCCGATCAAAACGCTCGCCGGCCTTGCGGGCAAGAAAATTGGCGTCGCGGGCTCTGCCGTTGATAAGAGCTGGGTGTTGCTGCGGGCCTACTCCAAGAAAATACTCGGCAAAGACCTCGTGACCATTTGCGAGCCTGTCTACGGCGCAGCTCCGCTAATAACGGAAGAATTCAAAAGCGGCCGGCTCGATGCTTGTCTCAACTTCTGGACCTATGCGGCCCGCTTAGAGGGCACCGGCGCCCGCCAGCTTCTCAGCATGGCCGAGGTCATCAGAAACCTGGAGATTTCCCCGACGCCCCCGCTCGTGGGCTTCATCTGGTCGGCAAAGACGGCCAAGGACAAAGGCATACCGATTGACAATCTGCTGGTGGCGGTTAACGACGCCAATGCGGTGCTTGCCAAGTCGGACGAAGCATGGGAACGAATTCGCCCGCTCGTCAAACCGGCCAATGATGTAGAGTTCGCCCAGGTCAAAGCCTACTTCCGCTCCGGCATCACCACCGGCTGGGGACAGGCGGAGACGGCATCGGCCGAGAAGATGTCGAAGCTATTGATTGAACTTGGGGACACTGAACTC
>JAYTQI010000279.1:0-8943 GCA_043746825.1 Hyphomicrobium sp.
CCCTCGGCAGCGGCAGTGACGGGAATCATGAAGGCGCGTTGGATCCGCAAATCGCGCGCATCTTGCAGGCCGTGCTTCTCGAGATCGAGCAAGCCGGGGTTTTCACAGCAGTTTCCATGAGCGTCGCAACAGCGTTGCTCAAGCGGGGTGGGCCAGCGATCAATCCGTGGCATCTACAAAGTTATGGCCCTGCAAAGGCGCAGATTTATCCGGTCGTTGCGGCCCGCCTGTTGAGTTCGACGCTTGGTCTTGAACGTCTAAATCCCGTGCAAAATTATTTTGCGCGCCTCGAATTCGCGCAGCGCCTTAGTCAGATGGTTTTGGGGCTAGATCCCGCCCTTCCCGCGAGTGGCCGTTTGAACGAGATCGAGAAATTGGAAGATGCATGGCGGTATGTCTGCATCGCCTCGCGTGAGGCTAGCGAAGTGATCCGGTCCTGTCTTTCAGAAGCGGGCTATGACGAACCACCCGCAGCAAATCCCAGGGGCGGCGAACTATTGCGCGCGGCCGGTCGAGGTGAGCGGCCATGCGTAGATGTTGACGGCAACGTCACGGTGCCGGGCTGGGCAGAAAATCGCAAAGCCAAGCGTATTGCAGTCCATAGCCAAGTCACCGTCTATTATCGCGGATCGAAGCAAACGGTGGTCCTCGATAATGTTTCCAAAATGGGGGTAGGCCTCAAAGGGCTGGAGGGGGCCATACCAGGGCGGATGATTTCCATGGTGTTAGAGTCAGGCGAGACCATCAGCGGCATGATTGTGTGGAGCCGGAGTTCCAGTGTGGGCATCAAGCTTGATGAGCAACTCTGCGACGATCATCCGCTTCTTCGCGGCAAACCAAATTAAGCCGCTTCGGAATTTGCGCTGACTGAGGCCCGGTGGGCTTCGGCTGCCTGAGCATAAGAAATCCATGCCGCAACTTTGTCCGCATCCGGCGGTGGCCCGGCGCGTAAGACGCTTTGACCCTCGCGCGTTGCTGTAAATCTCAAAATGGCTGCGAGAAGTGCCGCTTGGTCGCTCGCGGCGATGGCGTCTGGCGAGGGATGCCCTGCGCCAACGAGAAGCTGGGCGTGCGTGCCGCGCAGCCACGGCACCGTGATGACAAGGCGTGCCTGGTGCTGCCACGCGATGATGACGGCGGCAGAGATGTTGCGGGCGTTAAGGCGCTGGGCAAGCTCGTCCGGCTGTGCGGCTAGCAAGTCGCGTACTTTGCGAACACCAGCCGCGCGGAGACGCTCAGCGGTACGGTGTCCGATGGACGGCGCATCGACGATGTCGTCATCAGGTGATAAATAAAAACGCTTTTCGCGTGTGCGGCCTGATCTCGGGGCGAATACGTCGTCCTCAGTGGGCTCAGCCGTGGCATACGCCGCATAGCTTGCATCGCCGCGCATTCTGGAAGTCCGCGAAGACTGGGATGAGCGGCTGGTGCTGGAGCTTGAAACGGTATGCTGTGAGGCCATTCGTCCAGTCTTAAATTCAGATGCACGCTGCGCCGTGGTCAGCGCAATCGCGGGCGCAAGTTCGAATAAGCGGGTGCAGCTGCTTAACCGGGATTTCACGCGCTCCGTGGCGGAGTCGCGAGAGGTTGTGGCTGCAGGCTCATGAGCCAGCAAGGCCGCGACAGGGACTGACGTCGTCTGCCAGCCATCGCGTTCGCGCCACAGGCTCTCTGTTTCGCGCCGCAGCCGGTGCGTCTCGGATTGCAGATCCCGAACCTGGCGCGAGAGGGTTTCAATCAATGCTGTGTGAGACACGGGACTGGTGTCTTGAGCGGTGTAGGTCAAAGCACCTTGCTGGCTTGCCGAGCTATGGGAGCGCGCATCGTCAAGATTCAGAGGTCCGGTCGCAGAGTGGAACGAAATTTGAGCGTTCGTTGTGACGCGCGCTTGGCGCCGCAGCAGCACGATGCCCTGATCCTTGCTCCCACTTTGCAGCAAGGCAATCAGCACGTCATCCAGTGTGACGTTGAGGCCGAGGCGGCGGGCTGAAACTTGGCTCGCGCTTTGCAGAATCGTGATCAGGCTTTGCGAATACCGGACGTGCCGCCGGTTCGCGGTGTCTTGCAGCGAAGAGCCCAATACAAGCAGGCGGGCTTCACGCGCCACGGCTACAGCATCAATACCATGCAGGGACAACTCAAAACTGGCCGCCTCGGCGTCAGCCATCACCATCAACAGATGCGCGATCTCAAGTACACCTGTTTGCGTCGCGTTTGAAGCGCGGGCGAGGAGGTCATGACTATGATGATCAAGTGCCACCGCGACGCGCTCGGCGCGCGTCACCTGGGTGCCGCAATGGCTGCAATAGAACAGGTAATGGGTATCCTTGTGCAACGGAATAAGGCCTTGATGCTGAACTCAGCTTTCTAAATTAAGCGAGTCGCACAGAGCTGAGAACGGAGCTTTCCGTTCATCCCACAGTTGTCCCCGCCAGAATTGCTTTTGAACGCCTCAAACGTCGAGATCAGCCCAAACGCAGGCGTGATCGGATGCGGCGTGGAAGGGTTCTTTCATCTCCGGGTAGACCTCCCAGAGCGGCTTCTTGTTCGGCCCCCACACGCCCTTGCGCCAAACGCCGCCGCCTTTAACGCGCTCGTACAACGCGCGCGAGAGCAGAATGTAATCGAGTTTATCGGCAGCAGAGCCGCGCCCAAAAGTTCCGGGATGTCCGTCGGCCGCAAAGGACGGGTGGGTTGAGATATCCTTGAAGTGGCTCTCATTGATAAGCGGGTGCAGGGCCGCGCTCTCAGGGCTGTCGTTAAGATCGCCAACGACCGCGATTAGCGCGGCTTTCTCGGCTTCGAGCCGTTCAAGTATGCGGCGCACGGCTTCCGCTTGCAGCCAGCGCTTGCGCGTTGAGGTCTCGGGATCGCCATAGCCCTTGCTCTTGAAGTGGTTGACCAGCACCCACAGCGTCTCGCGCTTGGGGGTGCGCACGCCGTACTCGGGGCAATCGCGGCTAAAGACGTGTTCGCCGAGTGTGGTCTTATCGTCGGCGTGGCTCTGCATCCAGCCGATGTGATAGCCGCGTTTGGCAGCAAGGCCGACATTGATGCCGCGCTCGTCATTGCCTTCAATCATCATGATGTTGTCGAAGGGCTCGCCTTTGACGGCAGGAATGAGCTGGCTTGAAAATTCTTTCAAGGCCTTGCGGCCTTCGCATTCGACGATGGCGAGAACGTCGGGGTTCACATCGCGGATCACTTGCGCGGTGTTGCGGGTGGCAATGCCGTTGATGACGTCGTTTTTCATCTCCAGCCAGCCTACCCAATCTGCACGGCCATTGGCAATGATGCGGGTGCCTTTGAGACGCGTGTAGGCAACAAGCTGACCGCGGTTTTCGCGCAGCACGACGTAATGGCTGTCGTTTTTCTTGTCGATGCCGAGTTCAGCCAAGAGTTTCAGCATGCGCGCTTTGTGGGCGTCGCTGTAGGCAGGCTCTTCAAATAGATTGTTGAGTTCAGCGAATTTATCGAGAATGGGCTTGGCGACATTTGGATCATCGAGATTCAAGGCGCGGGCGCGCAGAAAAAGGTTCTCGACGTTGTAGGTTGCGAGCCGCATGTAATCACCGATGGTGCTGATTCTGATGCACTCGATTATACGGCCGCCCTCTTGGCGGCCTTGTAGAAAAGCCGTCCTGTCCACAGGCGTTGCGCTCCGTCGCGCACTCGACATCTGAGGCGGGCATGATTAGACACAGGCTAATACGGATGTGGGCACCGGGGAGACCGCGAGATGATGCTTCTGATTGTTGGCCTGATTCTTTTTCTCGGCGTTCACTTGCTGCCGACAGTGCCGGATGTGCGGACGGGCCTTATCGCGCGTTTTGGAGCGGGCGCCTACAAAGCCGTCTTCTCAATTCTCTCGCTGATCGGCTTTGCCGTCATTGTGATGGGCTACCACAAGATGCAGCTTCATCCTGGCAAGAACCCGGTTCTTTGGGATCCGCCCCTTTGGACACGGCATATTGCATTGGCGCTCATGCTGCCTGCCATGATTTTTGTTGTGGCGGCAAACGTGCCCTCGCGCATTCGCTCAGCCGTCAAACATCCAATGCTGCTTGCCATCAAGATTTGGGCGCTCGCACATCTTCTCGCCAACGGCGATCTGGCATCATTGCTGCTGTTTGGATCGTTCTTGGCCTACGCCGTTTACGACCGGATCTCGGTCAAGAATCGTGGCGCGCGCGGACCGCTGGGAGATGCCGCGCCGACGAGCGCTATCAACGATGTCATCGTTATCGGCGTGGGTGCCGCGCTTTACGCCGCGCTGCTTCTAGGGCTCCACCAATATCTGATCGGCGTCTCGCCGCTGGGGTAACTCGGACGCTTTGCTAGCCCTTCCGGCTGCGCATCAGGAATACCGCCTTTTCGCCAAGTAAGTTCTGCATTGACAGCGACCATTTGATCGGCAGACGGCGGCCAGAAGCGTTGAACGCCACTGCCTGTTCGACCTCGGCGTTGACGATGCCGCAGAGATCCGAGAAGTCGCGGATGGTGCACAAATGCGCGTCGGGGGTCAGATACCAGGGCTCGGGCAAATTTTGAGTCACTGGCATCCGGCCCGTGAACAGCAAATTCCGCCGGATGCGCCAGTGCCCGAAATTCGGGAATGAAACGATGGCGTGACGGCCAATGCGCAAGAGATTTTGAAGCACGGTTTTGGGATCGCGCGTCGCCTGAATCGTGAGTGACAGCACGGCATAGTCGAAGGCTTGATCGGGGTAGTTGGCAAGATCGCGGTCGGCATCGCCCTGGATGACCGAGAGGCCGCGCGCCACACAGGCGTTGACCCGGTCACGCGACAATTCCACGCCGCGCCCGTCCACGGCTTTGCGCTCGGCAAGCAACTGCAGCAGTTCGCCGTCGCCGCAGCCGACGTCAAGGACGCGTGAGCCCGGCGCCACCATCTCGGCAATAAAAGCGTGATCGACTCGCGGGTCGCGGATCAGGTGAGACGTGGGCTCGCTCATCAGCGCGTGTCTCCGGCTGTCGCGAGGCCGCGTTTCACAGCAGCAGCGTTGATGAAGCCGCGGATCGTTGCAAAGAAGACCGGCTCTTCAAGCAGAAACGCGTCGTGGCCCTTATCGCTTTCGATCTCGACGAACGAGACGTTGGCGGCGACGGCGTTGAGTGCCTGCACAATGTCGCGGCTTTCGCGCGTCGGATAAAGCCAGTCAGAGGTGAATGAGACCACGCAGAACCTTGTTTTTGTGCCGCGAAAGGCGTTGGCCAAAACCTCTCCGTGCTCGCCCGCTAGATCGAAATAATCCATAGCGCGGGTGATGTAGAGATAGCTATTGGCGTCAAAGCGATCAACGAAGGTCGAGCCCTGGTGGCGCAGATAACTCTCAACTTGGAAGTCGGCGTTGAACGAGAACGTCAACGTGTTACGGTCTTGCAGTGAGCGGCCGAATTTGCGCTGCAGGGCTTCTTCCGAGAGATACGTGATGTGAGCCGCCATGCGCGCGACGGCCAAGCCATTGCGCGGCGTCTTGCCGGCGGCATAATAGTTGCCCGCGCACCAATCGGGGTCGGCCATGACAGCTTGGCGGCCAACTTCATGGAAGGCGATGTTTTGGGAAGAATGCCGGGCGGCGGCGGCAATCGGTATGGCGGTAAAGACTTTGTCGGTGTAGCGCGCCGCCCATTCCAGGACCTGCATGCCGCCCATCGAGCCGCCAATAATTGAGAAAAGCTGATCAATACCAAGGTGCTCGATTAGCCGCACTTGCGCATCGACCATGTCCCCAATGGTGATGACGGGAAAATCCAATCCATACGGCGCGCCGGTCTTGGGATTGAGCGAGGCTGGGCCAGTTGAACCCATACAGCCGCCCAGAATATTCGAGCAGATGATGAAGAAGCGGTCGGTGTCGACCGGCTTGCCTGGTCCAACCAGCGTCTCCCACCAGCCGGGTTTGCCGGTGACGGGATGAGGGTTGGCGACGTGTTGATCACCGGTCAGCGCGTGGCAGATCAGAATGGCGTTAGTCTTAGCAGCATTCAGCGCGCCGTAAGTTTGGTAGGCAATGGCGAAGGGTGCCAACTCCTGCTGGCAGGCAAGCCTCAGCGGCGCGCTGGCAGCGAAGCGCGCGATTTGGCTCGAAGGTGTGTGGACCTCATTCAGGCGTGTTGCCACGCCGGCGCCGGTCTCAGGGCTCGCGGAGTTCATAAAATGGGGTCTTAACCTCGCCGCTCGCGGGTGCTTGTGCCGTTAGCTAGGCCGTGGCCAACGAAAGTCAATCTTTTCTTTGATTTCAAGCCTCGCTCCCCCTATCTATCGCTCGCCTGACCACGTTTATAACACTCAAGACACTGAGAGCTGCCATGTCATTAGAGGGCCTGAAGCCCCGTCCCGGAATTCTGGATATTGAGGCCTATGTCCCTGGCGAAAGCAAGGTGCCGGGCGGCATCAAGCCTGCAAAACTCTCTTCGAACGAGACGCCGCTGGGGGCCAGCCCTTCGGCATTGGCTGCTTATGCGGATGCAGCGAAAGACCTGGAGCGCTATCCAGACGGGCAGGCGACTGTTCTTCGCCAAGCCATTGCGCGCCGTTACGGCTTGGATGCGAGCCGCATCGTCTGCGGCTCGGGCTCAGACGAGATCTTAGGGTTGTTGGCGCGGGGATACCTGGGGCCGGGCGATGAAGCCATCTACACGGCGCATGGTTTTCTCGTGTACCGCATCGCTATTCTCACCAATGGCGCGACACCAGTGATTGCGCCTGAGACGGATTTGACCGCTAACGTTGACGCCATTCTCAAATGCGTGACGCCGAGAACGCGCGCGGTCTTTCTCGCCAACCCGAACAACCCGACCGGCACCTACATTCCGATCAACGAGGTCCGCCGTTTGCGCGCTGGTCTTCCCGCCAATGTTTTGCTGGTGCTGGACGCGGCCTACGCCGAATACGTCAGCCGCAACGACTATGAGGCGGGCCTTGAGCTGGTCGCGACCACATCCAACACCGTGATGACGCGGACGTTCTCGAAAATTCACGGGCTTGCGGCGTTGCGCATCGGCTGGGCCTATTGCCCGCCAGCTGTTGCCGATGTTTTGAATCGCATTCGCGGGCCGTTCAACTTGTCCAACCCATCTATTGCGGCAGGTGCTGCGGCAATGGACGATGCGGCGCACATGGATTTAGCCAAACGCCACAATGATCAGTGGCTGCCCTGGGTAACGCTGGAATTGACCAAGCTCGGATTTGAGGTGACGCCAAGTGTCGCCAACTTCGTACTGTTTCATTTTCCCGCGAACAGCAAGAAGTCCGCTACAGCAGCTGATGAGTTCTTAAAATCCAAGGGCGTAATCATGCGCAAGGTTGGGGCCTATGGGTTCCCGAATGCGCTGCGCATGACCATTGGTTCCAAGGACGACAACGGCCGCGCCATTGCCGCGCTCAAAGATTACGTGGCGGGCGTATGAGTCAGGGTAAATCTCAAGTCATGTTCGAGCGCATCGCCATCATTGGCATCGGCCTCATCGGCTCGTCGATCAGCCACGCGGCACGGCGCGCGGGTCTTGCGCGCCAGATCGTTGGCTCCTCGGCCACACCGGCGACCCGCGCGAAAGCTGAGGAACTCGGGCTCGTCAGTAAGGCCTATGCCGATGCCGCGGATGCCGTCAAAGGTGCGGATCTCGTCATCATGTGCACACCCGTTGGCGTCTACGGCAAAATCGCCGCCCAGATTGGTCCGCATCTTACTGCTGGCACGATTGTCACCGATGTTGGTTCGGTCAAAGCGGCGGTTGTGCGTGATATTGCTCCCCATTTGCCCAAGGGTGTGCATTTTGTCCCTGGGCACCCGATCGCTGGCACCGAACAGTCGGGGCCGGAATCTGGTTTTGCCGAATTGTTCGATGGGCGCTGGTGCATCCTGACACCAGAGCCCGGCACAGACGCCGCGGCGGTCGCTAAGCTAGAAAAGTTTTGGCAGAAACTTGGATCAAACGTTGAGATTATGGGCGCCGAACATCACGACATGGTGCTGGCCATCACTAGCCACGTCCCGCACTTGATCGCGTTCAATATCGTCAATACGGCGGCGCACCTCGGGCGCGTGACCGACAGCGAAGTCATTCAGTTCTCGGCTGGTGGCTTTCGCGATTTCACCCGAATCGCGGCGTCTGACCCTGTGATGTGGCGTGACGTATTCTTGAACAACAAGGATGCTGTGCTCGAAATGCTTGGCCGTTTTTCGGAAGATTTGACGGTTCTGCAGCGCGCCATCCGTTTTGGCGACGGGGCAACTCTTGAGAAGCTGTTTAGCGAAGCCCGCACTGTCCGGCGCGGGATTATCCAGGCCGGACAAGATACCGCCGCACCCGATTTCGGCCGCCGTCCGCCTGGAGATGGCAAATCGTCTTAAGGGCGCGTGATGGCCGAAGAGTCGCGCGATTTCTGGGTCTTTGGTTATGGCTCGCTGATGTGGCGGCCCGGGTTTCCATTTATTAAATCAGAGCGTGCACGGCTCACCGGCTGGCATCGCCGGTTTTGTATCGTCTCGCGCCATTATCGCGGCACGGCGCTGCGGCCAGGACTATTGCTAGGCTTGGATCGCGGCGGCAGATGCGAGGGCGTGGCGTTCCAGGTTGCGGCTGAACATGGTGCTGGGGTTCTGAAGTATTTGCGTGCGCGCGAGCAGATCAGCGGCGTTTATCGCGAGACGCGGTTGCCCATGACATTGCTGAGCAATCCAGACGCGCAGCAACGGGCGGTCGTGTTTCTGGCCGAGCACGCCCATCCGAGCTTTTCGCGCCGCTTATCTGTTCCAACCCAAGCCCGGATCATCGCGACAGCTGCGGGCTCGACAGGCACGAACCTCGCCTACCTCGCCAACACCCTTGCCGAGTTAAAGCGTATAGGAATCAGAGAGCGCGAGCTTGAGCGCATTCTGACGACGATTGGTGTGGTGAGGGCAAGCAGGTTGGCGC
>JAYTQI010000280.1:0-1751 GCA_043746825.1 Hyphomicrobium sp.
CCCCGGCAAAAACCACGCGCGCCCGAGGCAGACGGGCTCTCCTGGGCATACAGCAGCCAGCCATCGGCCCGGAAAGGCCGGTGGAACCACATGGCATGATCCAGGCTGGCCAATTGGATATCCTTGTCGAACATGACCTTGCCGTGCGCGACCAAGGCGGTGTCCAGCAGCGAGAAGTCCGAGGCGTAAGCCAGCACGGCCCGATGGAGGCTTGGGGTATCGGGCAACGCGCTCATGGTTTTGAACCAGATAGCTTGCTCGGGGGCGCGCTTTTCCCGGCTGGCATAGCGGCTTGAATCAACGAGGCGGATATCGAGCGGCTGCTCGCGCTGCCAATAGGCCTGCATGTTTTCGGGCAGCACGGACATGAATTGCTGCATCAGATCTTTGATGTTGGGCAGGGTCTCGGGCGCCGGCACCTTCGGCATGGTGGATTGATGATCGAAACCCTCTTCCGCCTTCTGGAACGAGGCGCTCATGGCGAAAATGGCGCGGTTGTGCTGGATGGCTTTGACGCGCCGGGTTGTGAAGCTGCCGCCGTCGCGGATCCTCTCAACATCGTAAATGATGTCATGCTTGGGGTCGCCTGCGAGCAGGAAGTAGCCGTGGAGCGAGTGGATTGCGCGGTCCTCAGGCACAGTTGAGACGGCGGCCATGAGGGCTTGGGCCAGCACTTGCCCGCCATAGACGCGCTGCCAGCCGTCTGGGCCCTTAGTGCCGCGATACAAGTTGTCATCGATCCGCTCAAGGGTGAGGGTGGCCACCAGTCTGTCGAGTGCGGTCATGTCGGTTAGATCCCCCGGCGCAGAATGCTGTAAGGTAGCTTTCATGGACTGACAGTGGCCGCAAGAGGCCGCTTTCTGTCAAGGAGCTGTCCCGCTGAGAAAGACAAAACACTTTGGCGAATTCGGAAACTTCGAAATTTGACATTGCGATCTCGGGCGCGAGTTTTGCGGGCTTGGCGCTTGCGCTCGGGCTGACCCAGACGCTAGGCAACGATGTGCGGATTGCGCTGATTGACCGCGCTGCGGGGCCCGGCCTTGGCAACGGTGACAGCAGGGCCTTCGCGATCTGGGCAGCGTCGAAAAATGTGCTCGAATGCTTGGGCGTGTGGGCGGCAATCGCGCCCGATGCCGAGGCGATGACGTCGATTGAGATCTCAGATTCAGCACTCGATGATGGCGTCCGCCCCACGCGGCTGACCTATGACGGCGTGATGGAGGGCGGCGCGCAGGTGGGTTACATCGTGCCAGCCGTCACATTGCACAGCGCGCTTTACAAAGCCGTCGCGGGTCTGCCGTCGATCACCTGGATTGCGCCCGCTGAAGCGACCGGCTTGGAGCTTGGTGCGCAAAACGCGCAACTCACTTTGAGTGACGCACGCACCGTGCAGGCCGAACTTGTCATTGCCGCCGAGGGCCGGTCGTCAAAACTGCGCGAGCAAGCGGGCATCAAGACGGTGGGCTGGGGTTACGGCCAAACCGGCATCATCGCGATTGTGCAGTTTGAGTTGCCCCACGGCGGCGTCGCCATTCAGCATTTCCTGCCCGGCGGGCCGTTTGCGATTTTGCCGATGACGGGTAACCGCGCCTGCGTCACCTGGAGCGCCGCTGAAGCTGAAGCCAAGCGCGTGCTGGCTTTGGATGATGCGGGGTTCCTCGCTGAACTCGATCACCGCATCGGCGGGCGCTTTGGCGCGATCACATTGGCTGGCCCGCGCCAGTCCTGGCCACTGGATTTGAAAATGGCGC
>JAYTQI010000281.1:0-3930 GCA_043746825.1 Hyphomicrobium sp.
GCGTGTAGTCCTCTTTTGGGTTCTCGAAGATGTCACGCGACACGCCTTCTTCAACGACCTTGCCGTTGCGCATCACGATCACATAGTTGCACAACGCGCGGACGACCTTGAGGTCGTGGCTGATGAACAGGTACGCGAGATTGCGCTTTTTCTGCAAATCCCGCAGCAGATCGACGATCTGCGCCTGTACGCTCATATCGAGCGCGCTGGTGGGTTCATCGAGCATCACGAATTTCGGCTCTAAAACCATGGCACGCGCAATGGCGATGCGCTGGCGCTGACCGCCGGAAAATTCGTGCGGATAGCGGTCCTGGGCATTGGCGTCGAGGCCGACTTCTTTGAGTGCCGCGCCGACACGCATGCGGCGGGCGTCATCGTCAAGCTCTGGTTCAAGGATGAGCAGGCCCTCTTCGATGATCTGGCCAACGGTCAAGCGCGGCGACAGCGAGCCGTAGGGGTCCTGGAAAACCACCTGCATTTCCTTGCGCAGCGGCCGCATTTCTTTCGAGTTAAAGCCATCAATGCGCTTGCCGACGTATGCAATTGGGCCCTCCGACGAGATGAGGCGCAGCAAAGCGAGTCCCAGCGTGGTTTTGCCGGAGCCTGACTCACCGACAACACCGAGCGTTTCACCCGCCCGCAATTTCATGCTCAATCCGTCAACGGCTTTGACGTGATCGACCGTTTTCTGCAGCCAGCCCTTCTTGATCGGGAACCAGACTTTCAGGTTGTCGGTTTCAACGACGACCGGGCCCGCCGGGTTGCCCAGCGGCGGCGAACCCTTGGGCTCAGCGGCGAGGAGGTGCCGGGTGTAGGCGTGCTGCGGGGATTCAAAAATCGCTTTCGCTGGTCCGGTTTCAACAATCTCGCCATTCTGCATGACGTAAACGCGGTCGGCCATGCGCCGCACGATGCCAAGATCATGAGTGATGAGCAGCATCGCCATGCCCATCTCTTTTTGCAATTTTTTCAGAAGCTCAAGAATTTGCGCCTGAATGGTGACATCAAGCGCCGTTGTCGGCTCGTCTGCAATCAAGAGGTCAGGTTCGTTGGCGAGTGCAATCGCGATCATGACGCGCTGGCGCTGGCCGCCGGAGAGCTGATGCGGATACGATCCAAGGCGGGCTTCAGGATCGCGGATGCCAACTTTGGTCAGCAGTTCTATCACCTTGACGCGGGCTTTGCCGTCGCTGAGGCCCTGGTGGAGCTTCAAGATTTCGCCAACTTGCTTCTCAATCGTATGCAGCGGGTTGAGCGTTGTCATCGGCTCTTGAAAGATGATCGAAATTTTGCCGCCGCGGACCCTGCGCATCTCGTCTTCCGGCGTTTTCAAGATATCGCGGCCCTCGAACAGAATTTCGCCCGTTGGGTGTGATGCGGAATTCGGCAATAGCTTCAATATCGACAGCGCCGAGACGGTTTTTCCCGATCCAGACTCGCCAACCAGCGCCACTGTTTCGCCCTTCGCGATGTCGAAGGAAATTCCCTTGACCACGCGCGACGCGCTTTTGCCTTCTCCAAATTCAACGGAGAGATTTTTCACGGAGACGAGGGGCAGGGCGGGGGCCATAGATTGCTCGCTATATTGTTAGTCAGCAGCTAAAAGCTCATCAAGTATCAGACGACGCATTGGAGAAGGAACTTTGATAGCCTTGTCTGCCGTGAGGAAGAATTCCGAGGCATATAGCCTGGCCGTCGCAATGTGTATGGCATCTGGGAGCCGGCATCCAAGTGTTGCGCGTAAACTGGCGGCTTCGATCAAAATCTCCCGCGATATTGGAACGACTTTGAGATCGTACTGTGACCTGATCAACTCTTGATAGATTGAGATGGTGCTTATCTTCTGATCTCTGAAGGGGCGGGCCAAAACTTCGGCTAGTGTCAACTCACTTGTCACTGCGTGGATTTTCATATCCTCAATCGATTGCAGAATATCCGAGCACAAAGCCGAATATTTTGGGAAACCCTCGACTGCATAGATGAATATATTCGCGTCGAGATAGACGTGATCTCCAGTGAAAGATTCAATATCGATCATTGCCAATCATCACGCAAAGAGCGGATGGCATCAAGAGCGTCATCAGGAGAAGCATAGGCCCCGCGCGCCGCGCCGACAAATGAGCGCAGCGGCTTCTCGGTCGTTACGACCGGCGAGGAGTCTTCAATCGTGACACGCACACTGTCATTGTCATCAAGGCCTTCCCGCAGCTGGCGAGGCAAGTTGCGGGCAGGAAACGGATCAACAACAATTCTCACTGGATTTTTCATGTCTCAGCCTAACAAAATTGAGCTCTCTGGTCGAGATGCTGAATTTCCCTCATTTTGATTGCCTGAACGTCTTGCGCGGATCAAGTGCGTCACGCACAGCCTCGCCGATGAACACCGCAAGCGACAGAATAATAGACACCGAGATAAAGCCGGAAATACCAAGCCATGGCGCTTCCAGATGCTGCTTGCCCTGCAATAACAACTCACCCAGCGACGGTGATCCCGGTGGCATGCCAAGGCCTAGGAAGTCGAGCGCCGTCAACAGCCCGATGCCGCTGGAAAGCTTGAACGGCAGGAAGGTCAGCGTCGCCACCATAGCGTTGGGCAAGAGATGCTTGAACATGATCTGCCAGTCGGTCAGCCCAAGCGCGCGCGCGGCGCGGACATATTCAAGATTGCGCCCGCGCAGAAATTCCGCACGCACCAAGCCCACAAGAGATGTCCAGCTGAACAACAGCAGAATGCCAAGCAGCGTCCAGAAGCCCGGCACGAACAGTGATGAAATGATGAGCAGCACGAACAGCTCTGGAATCGAATTCCAGATCTCCAGAACGCGCTGAAAGATGAGATCGGTCATGCCGCCAAAATAGCCCTGCACCGCGCCCGCAAGCACCCCAATGATCGAGGAAATGATCGTCAGCAAAAGCCCAAACAGCACCGAGATGCGAAAGCCATAAATAATCCGCGCCACCACATCGCGGCCCTGGTTATCAAGGCCGAGCCAGTTGGTATTGCCGAGCTGCTTGTAGCGTGCCACTTGATCAGGCGGGGCCTCGCACAACGCCAGCTTCGACGACCACGGCGGTGGCGCTGGGTAGCCAAGGCAAACTTTGTTCGGCCCGATGCGTCCAGGATAATCCTTGTTGATCGTGTCGTAGGAAAAGCGGATCGGCGGCCACAGCATCCAGCCATTCGCTGAAATCTCATTCGCAATCTCTGGCGACCGGTAGTCGGTGACCGCCAAGAAGCCGCCGAATTTCTCTTCCGGATAATCGACCAGCACCGGCGCCAGCAGCTCGCCCTTGTACCTCGCCAGCAATGGCCGGTCGTTGGCGATGAACTCGGCAAACAGCGTGATTAAAAACAGGACCAAAAAAATCTGGAAGCTGCGATAGCCAAGTTTATGCGCCTTGAATCGATCCAAGCGGCGGCGATTAACAGGGGTCAGCTGAAAGCGCTCTTTCAAGCCGCTCCACCAAGTCGTTACAGGCTTCGCATCGATCACGGGCGCGTCGGTTTTTTTGTCCATCTCAAACCTCCCGCGTCTCGAAGTCGATGCGGGGATCGACGAGGGTGTAGACAAAATCTGACAGGATGCCGACCAGCAGACCGATCAGCGAAAACACGTAAAGGTTGGCGAAAACCACCGGATAATCGCGCTTTTCAATGCTTTCGAACGACAGCAGCCCGAGCCCGTCGAGCGAAAAGATCGTCTCGATCAGAAGCGAGCCGCCAAAGAACGCGCCGATGAAGGCCGCTGGAAAACCCGAGATCACAATCAGCATGGCGTTGCGGAAGACGTGGCCGTACAGCACCTGGTTTTCGTTCAAACCCTTGGCGCGTGCCGCCACCACGTATTGTTTGCGGATTTCATCCAAAAACGAGTTCTTGGTCAAAAACGTCATGACCGTGAAAGAGCCAATGGCCATGGCGGTGAGCGGC
>JAYTQI010000282.1:0-1747 GCA_043746825.1 Hyphomicrobium sp.
GGATCATCGAGCAGCGACAAGGCGAGGGCGAGGCGGTCGCGGTGCGTGAAGGCGGCGCGGCGTGCTGGTGCGACGTGGCCGACTTGCGAGGCTGCAATCGTTAACTGGCGGCTGTGAAATGCGCCGCCAAGCTGGAGGCTGACCGGTTTCGCGCCATACCAGCTCATCTCGATGATGCGGGCTTCAAAGGCGGAGTTCTCAATTGCGGTTTGCAGACCGGCAGCACTTGCGCTGGTGTGGAAGATGAGGCGGTTGTCAGCGGGTGCTTCGCTGGCGAGTGAGAATCTTAAACCCAGCTTGGCCGCAAGTTCCGCAAGTCCCGGATCGATATCGCAGATCGTGACGTTGCCGCCTGCGATGCGTTTTGCGAGGTATGCTGTTAGAAGCCCGACAACTCCAGCGCCAATGACAAGGATTTTGTCACCGGGCCCGGTGCCTGCGTCCCAATGGGCGTTGAGGGCGGTTTCCATGGTGGCAGCGAGTGTGGCGCGCCGTGCCGGGATGCCATCTGGCACGGCCAGAAGTTTGCTTTCAGGAACTTGGAAAAAGTCCTGATGCGGATGCAAGCAGAACACGGTCTTGCCAACAAGTGTTTCAGAACCCGCCGTCACCACGCCAGCCGCCGAATAGCCGTATTTGACAGGGAATGGAAAGTTGCCCACCTGCAAGGGCGCGCGCATCGTCTTCCATTCGCTTTCCGGAACCTCGTCATGCGCAACGAGACGCTCTGTGCCCCGGCTGATCAGGCTAAAAAGGGTTTTGACGCGGGCTTCACCAGTCCGTGGGGGTTCAAGGCGTTCGGTCTTGAGTTCGGCACCGCCGGGCTTGACGTACCAGAGCGCGCGGGCCACCACGATCTGGCCCATTGCCCGGCGCACAACTGCGGGTGCCTTGCCGTCCATTCATGCCTCAAGCGTTGACCAAACCGAGATGAGCGACACGTTGCTTCGATCCCAAGACCGCACCGCCGCCGTCTCGATTGAGAGCCTTACGACACCTACGGGGTTGCAGGCAAACGCTACGCTCAAGCAGCGGCGCTTGATTGTCTTAACTTTGAACATTTTGACTTGGGCGAGCTTGATGATTTGGGCGGCGTCGATCTTTCGGGCGGGCGGTTGGACGCTTATCGATGTCGGGCTGTTTATCTGCTTTGCGCTTGGCACGCCGTGGTCCGTGCTAGGGTTTTGGAATGCCATGATAGGCTTATGGCTGCTGCAGGCTGCGAAAGACCCGCTTGAGAAGGTTGCACCGTTCTTGGTGGCTGGTGACAAATCTGAACGGTTGACTGTCAAGACCGCCGTGTTGATGACCTTGCGAAATGAAGATCCGGGCCGTGCCTTGGCGCGCTTGAAAATTCTCAAAGACAGTTTGGATAAGACCTGCGAGGGTAAGAGTTTCAGCTATTTTGTTTTGTCGGATACGTATTTGGCAGATGTTGCCGCTGCCGAGGAAGCGGCCATTGACGCATGGCGCGCAGCGGATGCCGACCGTGACCGCATCAACTATCGCCGCCGTGACGACAACACCGGGTTTAAAGCCGGCAACGTCCGCGATTTCTGCCAGCGCTGGGGCAGCGATTTTGAGCTGATGCTACCGCTCGACGCCGATAGCCTGATGACGGGCGAGCCCATCATCAGGCTTGTGCGCATCATGCAAACGTATCCCAAACTCGGCATCTTGCAGAGCCTCGTTGTTGGGACGCCGTCTGAGTCAGCGTTCGCGCGCATTTTCCAGTTTGGTATGCGGC
>JAYTQI010000283.1:0-3923 GCA_043746825.1 Hyphomicrobium sp.
CCGGATTTGCCGAAAGATGCTCATGACCTCGCGATCTCGCGTCTAGACAGGTTTCGCTATGCCCGTGGCGGAACACCGACGTCAGCATTGCGCCTTCGCATGCAAAAGGTCATGCAAACAAATTGCGCCGTTTTCCGCGATGGCCCGGTCTTGAGGGAAGGCGTCGAAAAAATCAGCCAGATCTGGAAAGATTCGAGCGATATTCGTGTCACCGACAGATCCTTGATCTGGAACTCAGACCTCATTGAGACGCTTGAATTCGACAATCTCATCTCTCAGGCTGCTGTCACGGTCGTTGGCGCCGAAGCCCGCAAAGAAAGCCGTGGCGCGCATGCACGGGAAGATTTTTCCAAGCGAGACGACGTCAACTGGATGAAGCACACACTGGCCTTTGCTGATGATCGCGCCAAGACCGTCAAGCTCGACGACCGGCCCGTGCACAAAAACACCATGACAAACGAGATTAAATATATCGAGCCGAAGGCTCGTGTGTATTAAGAGCCGAAGGCTCGTGTGTATTAAGAACCGAAGGCTCGTGTGTAGTGACCGAACCGCTTGTTGGACTTGAACGCCGGACGCAATAAAGGATCGTGGCGATGGCGCGTGTTTTGATCATCCACGCCAGCGACACTCCTGATGGCGGCATCGTCAACGCCACATTGTTTTACGCATTGGCGTTGCGCAGCTGCGGCCACGAGCCCGTCCTGTGGACAGCATCGCGCGGTTTAAAGGCGCTTGGGGATACTTTTGGCGTTGAGACGGTTTGCGATCCGGCCATCAAAGGCGGGTTTTCACTCTTTCATCCAGGGCTCATCGCACGGGCCCGGCGCTTGCGGCCTGGCTTAGGCGCGGTCGTGCATCAAGGTGCCCGGCTGTTTGCCTTTGGCCGCCTGTGGTTTAGCGGCGTGCCCGAATTCGTGGTGTTTCATAATCGCAAGTTTGGCGGACGGCGGCGGTTCTCGAATTGGCTGGCGATATCTGAGACGCATTGCCATGAGCTTAAGGACTATGTCGCGGCAAAAGGCTTGAAACGCACCGTTGGTCTCATCCGCAACGGGCCGCTTCCAAGGCATGCAGAGACTCTGCCGCCAAGAGTAAGAGGTGATATCACGATTATCGGCGCGCTCAGTAACTTCGCAGTTGAAAAAGATACGGGTCTCCTCATTCGCGCCTTTGCAAAGCTGACAGACCGGCACAAACAGTTGCGTCTCGTGCTCGCTGGCGATGGTCCCGATGCCGCGCGGTGCAAGGCGTTGGCGGGTGAACTTGGAGTCGCTGACCGTGTTTCATTTCCAGGCTGGGATAAGGATACAACAGCTTTCTATGCCACTCTCGATCTGTTCTGCTTATCCTCGCGTGAAGAGTCGTTTGCGCTCGTCGCTGTTGAAGCCATGCAGGCCGGTCTCGCCGTGATATCCACGGATACTTTTGGCCCACGCGATATTGTCATACCAGGTGAAACTGGCTGGCTGACGCCAGTTGGCGACGTTGATGCATTTTCAGCAGCAATAGCTCAAGCACTGGCATGCCCTGCGCTGGCGTCAGAGATGGGCCAGCGCGGCGCGCTCCGTGTTAAATACCTTTACGCTCCGGAGCCCGCTGGACGCGTTCTGGAGTCGGCCCTTGGCCTGAAGTGAGGTTGCGGGCCTAGCCGGTAAATTCCTTGAGTGCCGGCCCGTATGAGACCGATTTGTGTGGCGTATTATCAGAACCAGGCTGAAGCAGGCTAGAGTGCCAGTAAATCAGGCAGAGGGCGGCACGTGAGCAAAGACGAACGCGACGATGGCAATGAGTCTGATACGCGCACCCCGCCCGATCCATTCTCGGCGGTGCTGCCAGCATTAGCGGCGCTAGGCGCGATATCCTCAATCGCAGCCATTCACTGGTCGGGCCAGGAGAAGACCGGCAGCCGGTCACGCACCAAACGCAAGACCAGCGCTAGTTTGCGCGATCTTGAAACCTGTTGCTTGGGCTTAGCTGAAATATTCCGCCGTTTTCAGCGCCACCCCAAGGTCTTTGCGGGGGAAGGCGCGCAAGCTTCGTCGCCTTTGAAATTTGGCGTCCATGGCACCCGCATCCGGGCCGATGCGCAGCGGCTTTATTTGCAGCTGGTCAACGATATCGCCTCCATGCTGGTGCTGGCCGCCCAAAACGCTTTCGACGTCATGACGGCCATTGAGGACGGCGATATCAATGCGCCGGAAGAGATTTTCTTCGGCTTTGGTGAACAGCAAGAGCGGCTTAACAAGCTGATTCAGGATCGCGCGACGCTCCGCGTTGCCGTCGATACTGGCGCAGAGGTGGCGGACAAAATGACAGCCCTGGTGCGGGAACTGCGCAAACATCAGAAATCACCTTGAAAGCGCTAAAGAACCGCGGATCACGCTACTTTCCGGCGGTTGACAGGGTGCAATCAGAAAGGTCTGTAATACGTAGTGTTAAACGAAACGCATTAGCGGAAGAGATCATATGGTCCAGCTGACACTGCCAAAGAACTCCAAGGTTGAGCGCGGCAAGATTTGGAACCAGCCGGAAGGCGAGGGTAATTGGAAAGAAATCCGTGTCTACCGCTGGAATCCCGATGACGATGAAAATCCGCATCTTGATAGCTATTGGATCGATCGCAAGACCTGCGGGCCGATGGTTCTCGACGCGCTGATTAAGATCAAAGCCGAAATTGACCCGACACTCACCTTCCGCCGCTCCTGCCGCGAGGGTATTTGCGGCTCATGCTCGATGAATATCGATGGCACCAACACGCTGGCGTGCCTCAAGGGTATGGACGAAATCAAGGCTGAAGTCCGCGTCTATCCACTGCCCCATATGCAGGTCATAAAAGACCTGGTGCCGGATATGACCAATTTCTACGCCCAGCACCGCTCCATAGAGCCGTGGCTCAAAACCGATACCGCGACACCGCCGAAGGAATGGAAGCAGTCACGAGAAGACCGCGAGAAGCTTGATGGGCTTTATGAGTGCATATTATGCGCGTGCTGTTCCGCGTCGTGCCCGAGTTATTGGTGGAATTCCGACCGTTATCTCGGCCCAGCTGTCCTATTGCAGGCCTATCGCTGGGTTATTGATAGCCGGGATGAGGCCACTGGCGAACGCCTCGACAATCTCGAGGATCCGTTCCGGCTCTATCGCTGCCACACCATCATGAATTGCGCTAAAGCCTGCCCAAAAGGCCTTTCACCTGCCAAAGCCATCGCCGAACTCAAAAAGCTGATGATTGAGCGGCGTGTCTAAAGGTGACGGAGTGTTGCGCATGAGTTCAGGAGAATAAAATGAGCGATATCCTCGATCATGTTGGTTTTCCGGTACGAGATTTTGCGCGCTCGAGAGCCTTCTACGAGAAATCCCTGGCTCCGCTGGGTATCAAGGTTGTGTACGTTCACAGTCTGTCTGACGATGGAAGTGACGGTTACGCGGGATTTGGACGAGAGAGACCGCAATTTTGGATTGGCACCGGCGAGCCGCTAACTGGAATTCTCCATGTAGCCTTCGCAGCAAAAAATCGCGAACAGGTGGCAGCTTTCTATAAGGCGGCACTCGCTGCTGGAGGGCGCGATAATGGTGCCCCAGGCCTTCGGCCCCATTATCATGAGAACTACTATGGGGCCTTCGTCCTCGACCCCGACGGCCATAACGTCGAGGCCGTCACGCACCTACCAGAATAGGCCGAATTAGCCATAAAAAAGAGGCCGGTGGCGCATTCCGCTGCCACCCGGCCCCTGTCTATTCAGCTGGCGCAAAAGTGCCAGAAACCGTGATCAGGCCGTGCCCCGCCGCCCGAGATGCCCAGTCTCAAGAGCAGGGGGCACGAACCGGATTAGGCGGCTTTCTTCTTCGCGACTTTCTTGGCGACCTTGCGGACGGTCTTCTTCACGGCCTTCTTGGCGGCCGGTTTCTTTCTCTTCGCA
>JAYTQI010000284.1:0-8870 GCA_043746825.1 Hyphomicrobium sp.
CTGGATGAAGCCGAAGCCCTTTTGCGAGTTGTAGAATTTCACGACGCCATTGATCATAGGGTAGTCCTTTGCAGTTGCTTTAGTTGTTGCTGAACGCGAGCTTACGCAAAACGCGCAAGATCGTGCCTTAGTCTCGATTTTTGGGGAGGCTCTGACGTGCGCCCAGCAAGGCAAAGGCGTAGCGGCCCGGTTATCCGGCCAAAGTCGATGACGGCTGTTAACAGTTTTTTGGGGTTTTGGCTAGCGGAATTTTCTTGGCCTTCCGGACATAACGCTGCACCCGCGAATGATTCCAACCATTCGGGGCTGACTTGTGCGACACTAGCTTAAATTAGTCCGCTCAGTATGCCCGGAAGTATATGAGATAAGGCGCGGATTTAAAGTCACCACAGCGGCCAACATGTCTTCGCGCACCGGACTATGCCCGGCCAGCGCACGCTGTCTTTCGCCCGTCATAAATACAGGAGATCACCCTTGGCACTTGCAAAATTTAAAATTGGTCAAATGGTCGACTTCAATCCGGCTCGCGCCACCATTCCAGCTTCGATCCGCGAGTATAAAATTTTGCGGCTGTTGCCCCATGAGACAGGTGAGCGTCAGTACCGCATCAAGACGATTGCGGAGCAATTCGAGCGCATTGCCAAAGAGTCGGAGCTGACACAGAGGTCGATGGCTTAGGCGGCGAATAGCCTGTTTTAGCGGCGTCCGAAGCCCGCCTTGGAGGAACCTTTCGGGCGTCCAAAACGGCTAGCGTCCGTCGCTGATATGGCCCCCTCACCCTTGCGGGCTTGCTTCTGGCGCATCCATTCAGATGTGCCATTTTTAGAGTCTGCGCCGGTAGCGGATTGCGAGTTCCAATAATAGGCGAGGCCAGCGCCTGCCAAAATAAACGCGAAGGCGATTCCCATGCCTGACTTTTTCAACCTCTGCCAGTCCCTGGAGCGGGTCGCTCAGATGACCGGCGACTGGCGGAAGCGGGTCACGACTTGACTGGCACTGTGCGCTTGGAGTGTTAACAAGATCTATGTAGCCTAGGGCTGGTATGAAGATTGCTGCGGCTCAGATACTAGAATATAATTGGTCTCGCTGGGAAAGTGGCCTTGGAAGGTCACGGGCGCTTACGCCCAAGCCGTTTGACGGCCGCGACTTGGTGCGCCCATTCCTTGAAGGGGACTGCGGGCGTTCCGCCCATTTGGACGCCAGCAGGCACGTCGTTTTTGACGTGCGCCATGCTGGCAATTTGTGCGCCTGCACCAACTTTCAAATGTCCGAGCACCCCAGAGTGTGCACCCATCACAACGAAATCGCCAAGCTCACTTGAGCCCGCGATGCCGCTTTGCGCGACAATCACGCAATGGCAACCGATGACAACATTATGGGCGATCTGCACGAGATTATCGATTTTGGTGCCACTACCGATACTGGTGTCGAGGAGCGAGCCGCGATCAATGGTCGTGTTAGCGCCGATTTCAACATTGTCGCCTATGATGACGCGGCCAATCTGCGGAATTTTTTGATGACCCTTGGCGCCCATCGCAAAACCGAAGCCGTCTTGGCCAATGCGGACACCCGCGTGAATGATGGCGCCATCGCCTATGATAGCGTGTGTGATCGTTGAATTGGCGCCGATGTATCCATCCTTGCCGATCACGACGCGGTAGCCGATGACGGCGCCCGCTGAAATTGTCGAGCCAGCGCCGATCATGGCCTCGCGGCCAACGACGGCGCCGGGTTCAATCACGACATCTTCGGCTATTTGGGCCGTGGAATGCACAAGGCTTTCCTGGTTGCCAGCAGCATAAGCAGCCGCTTTTGACGTGAGGGCATCGCTGTAAAAGAGCGCCATTGCGCGCGCGAAAGCGCCATAGGGTGCGTGGGCGGTTAGTATAGCGGTCGCATGCGGTGCGCGGCTCGCGTCGCTTGGAGCGAGCAGGCAGGCACCAGCTTTGGTGGTTTCGAGCTGGCTTAAGTATTTGCGGTTTTCAAAAAAGGATAAGTGTCCAGGGCCAGCATCTTTGAGAGGCCTGACATCTTCTATCGGGCGTGCCCCGTCGCTCTCCTTGGCGAGCTTGGCGCCAATAGCCGAAGCTATCGTGTGAAGCTGAAAAGGTCCTGCCCGAAAAAAAAAGCCGGGATGCTGCATTCTCGCTCCCACGCTCAACGCAGTTGGCGCAAGCCCAGAACAGGGTTTCTAAGGTCTTTGAAACAAGTCTAGCAGTCCTGCGTGCCATCCGTCTCGCTAGCTTTTGGGCGGCCTTAGCTCAGGTCTCAGAGGCTTTCGCGCGCTTCAGCGGATAGCCCTTACTGTCGTAAAGGGCGCGAATAGCAGCGGCGTCAAAGCGCGCTTCCGAGACCTCCATGACCGTGCCGTGGAGTTGGTCGGGCGTTAGCGCTTCAACGGCAAACCGCAAGGCTTCGGCAGAAGAGGCAAATCGCCGGTATGTCACGGGCGCCCGCATCGAACGCCGTCCGAGTGTTGCGTAAAGCTCGGCGGGGGCTGTAAAATTGAAGGGTTCCATCCCTGACATATAAGGCATCAGGCCCAAGATTACATCGCGGGCCGAGTATTACTTCGCGAGAGGGCGGTGGATCTGAGACAGCTCGCAGGAGCGGAGCGCGGCGAAGGTTTTGAAAACATCCGCAATGGACTTTGCTGGGCTTTGAGGCTGCAGAGTTCGTTCCTAGTAACGGCTAATGTTCTACGCGTGTCTTTTAAAATTAAAAATAAGTATATAATGTTATAATACTTGAGACTCTCAATAATAAATTTCACAACATCAGTTTCCGCATAATGAAAATATAGACTTTCAAACATCTAGGCACAAAGGGTGCCAGCTTAGTGATTGAGTTATTTCCGTTCAACTTAATTGGAACACCTCAAATCATTAAGTTAACCGCATGGTTTGGCTGATGTTCATTCGGATTAATTTGGTGAAATTCATTGCTTTAGGAGATACAATACCATGATATCAAACACCCAGCCTGTAGCTGCGAAGGTTCATACCCCTACCGCTGGCATGCGCGGCGAAATCCACACTAGGTGGGCAAATTTACTGAATCCGGAATCGCCGCCTTGAAAGATAAGGACGAACTCGTCCACCATATCCAGACCAAGTACGTGATCGTTAAAGCTAAAGCCCAGACCGAGGTTGGTGCCTTGCGAAGGACCGAGCTTTAATTGCTGAAACGCAAATTGTTCGCCGCTCAAGGCTGTCAAAGCTTGGGGCGGCGCTTACGTTTTTTAACTGCCGGGAAGGAGCAAGCCTATGCCGGAGCGCGTCACGCACGGATTGGTGACGTTCGTACATCGCTTCTCCTTGGCCGGTATTGAGGGCGTACACAAGGCTGGAACCTACGACGTCGAGATGACTGAAGAGCTTATTGAGGGCTTATCTGTAAATGCGTGGCGGCGCGTAGCGATGACAATCGTTTTGCCCTCAGAAACATTTGGGCGGGCGTCACGGCAATCTTTGTCGATTGCGGCACACGTTCTTGAAGCCGCACAACGAAGAGATGCAGATTTAACGCAACATGACCTAAAAGGATCGCTTACGCCATGACAACGACGATGTCCACCCAACGCGGAACCAAAAGATTTTGCGTGAGCGAGCCGTGTGGCCGCGCGTTTTACGACTTGAAGAAAGAGCCAACCGATTGCCCCTATTGCGGGGAAGACTATGTGGCGCCGCCGGTCGTTCCCGTGCGCAGCCCAGCCGAATACGGTAAGAAATCCTACTACAAGACCTACAAGCATCTGGAAGCACCAATCGCGCCCGCTGCTGCAGAGGCCGCTGAGGGTGACGCTGAGGAAATCGCCGTTGAAGCCGATGAGAGCGAAGACGCCATCGAGAAGACCGATGTCATCCTCGAGATCGATGAGGAAGACGACGCTCCTGAAGATATCGTCGATCCGAGCGTGGCTAAGGATGATAACGGCTAAGGCAATGCTGCTTGACTGAAATTTAGCCAGTAGCCAGTGCGGGAGCACTGGCGACTGGCATGTAGGTTAGTTCCCTTCGGCCTCATCGGCGCCTTCCGATTGCAAAAGGCCATAGTTCTCGACGCCAATCCGCTTGAGCAGATCGAGCTGAGTTTCAAGAAAGTCGATGTGACCTTCCTCATCTTTCAGCAGGGATTCGAAAATCTGCATGGTCACGTAGTCGCCGTGTTCGCGGCAGACGTCGCGGGATTTTGAATAGCTTTCTCTTGCGATGTGCTCGCCCTTGAGATCGCACTCTAGGACTTCCTTGATATTCTCGCCGATCATCAGTGGCGCGACATGCTGAAGATTGGGGTGGCCATCGAGGAAAATAATGCGATCAACGATCTTGTCGGCGTGCGCCATTTCTTCGATGGATTCTTTGCGCTCTTTCTTCGCCAGTTTTGCGTAACCCCAATTGGCGAGCAGGCGGTAATGCAACCAGTACTGGTTGATCGCGCCGAGTTCGAGTTTCAGGGCTTCGTTAAGCCGCGCAATAACGTCTTTGTTGCCCTTCATGCGGCAGTCTCCGAAGTTGTTGCCCCAGGGCCAGGAGCGGCTCTCAGTATCGGGGGTTAAATCGATAGCGGCACACCTAGCCGATTGCAGTGGTCATCGCCAGAGTGCGAGACGTGAAAATGAGCTGATGTGGTCTAGGCAATTTCGCGGGCGCGGGCACCAACCAGTAGACCAGCCTGCTGCCGGGCATCGATGCAGCGTTGACGTTGGGCGCGGCGCTCTTCAATGCGGATGAGCTTGGTGCGGGCTTTCGCTAACGCGAACGGACAAACGCGCGTGTCTGCTTCGAGCTGGTACATTGCCGCATAAATGGCTGTGACAGCAACTGGGGCGCAGGTACAGCAGTTCATCTTCTTTTTGAGATGGCGGAAAACGACGCCTGGCGTTGGTAAGAGCGCTGGACCCGCGCACATAATTTCCCCGACAGCCAGTTCGATATCCCGATTGGAGATAACAGAGCAGGAACATACAATCACGTAACCTCTCCAATCAAACGGGGTTCAAGGCCCCGGCATCGGACACCCTCGCGAGCAGACATCCATAACTTGAACCAAAAAGTATACTTTCGTCAAGTACGCCTTGGATCGAAGCTGGGCCTGAATTTGTTTTGAACAATTCCAAACTGTATTGGGTGGCATGCAAGAGGCAGCATTGGGTGATGGCCGGTGCATTCGGGCCCTTGTTCGCCTAACATTAGATCAAGATTTGAGCGGGATACACGGGGCACGAGCAACATGACGGCTGCGGCACTTCTGCCATTAGGTTTTATTGGTCTCACCGCAGTACTTTTGCTCATCTGCGCAACGCGATTAGCCAAAGACGGCACCCTCCGCCCTGTCGTCACCATTGGCGTGCTGTTTTTCATATTCGGCTTTGTGACCTGGCTCAATGGGCCACTGATTACTTTTGTCAAACTGGCCTTCAATCTTGACGATGTCAGCGCTTTCCTGGTGCCGATGGCGTTTTATTTATCGTACTTTTTTCTCGCTTTACCGTCGTCGGCTGTGTTGCGCCGGACGGGTATGAAAACGGGCATGGCGCTCGGATTCTTAGTGATGGCGGTCGGTGCAGCTCTGTTTGGCCAGTTCACGACAATGCGCTATTATCCGGGCGCTTTGACTGGACTTTTCACGATTGGTGCTGGACTGTCGCTGCTGCAAACCGCGTCGAACCCTTACATCAGCATCAGCGGTCCAATTGATAGTGCGGCGCAACGTATTGCCTTCATGGGTATTTGCAACAAGGTGGCCGGGTTTCTCGCGCCATTTATTTTCGGGGCCTTGGTGCTGCGAGGCCTTGATGATTTCGACGCCCGCGTGAAAGCGGCACCCGTTGGCCAAGCCCGCGAAGCCCTTCTCAACGCGTTCGCGGCGCAAGTGTACTTGCCGTACATGATCATGGCAGCGCTACTCGTTGCGATGGCGGTGTGGATTGCGCGCTCAAATCTTCCCGACATCCAGCCCGCCGCCGTCAACAATCAAGCAGGGAGCGGACAGGATGAGAGGAGTGTACTTCGCTACCCGCATCTCTGGCTCGGCGTAGTGTGCTTGTTTCTGTACGTCGGCGTCGAAGTGATGGCGGGCGACGCTATTGGCATCTATGGCGCTGGATTCAATTTGCCCCTCAGCGATACGCGGTTTTTTACCTCTTACACGCTATTCGCCATGCTAGTTGGTTATGTGGCGGGTTTGATGCTGACGCCGCGCTATGTCTCGCAGCAAACCTACCTTGCCATCTCGGCGGTCCTCGGCGTGCTTCTGACTATCGGCGCGTATCTGACCAGCGGCTACACCTCAGTGGCGTTCATCGCGAGCTTAGGTTTCGCCAACGCCATGATGTGGCCAGCGATATTTCCCCTCGCCATCAAGGGGCTCGGCCGGCACACCGAAACAGGTTCGGCGCTTCTCATTATGGCCATCGCGGGCGGCGCGATTTTACCATACGTTTTTGCTGTGCTCAAACAGTATGTCGATTTCCAACTCGCCTATATGGTGTTGTGCGTGCCGAGCTATCTGTACATTCTGTATTACGGCGCGCGCGGGTATCGCGCCGGGCAAGGTGCTTGAGTTATGCTGTCACCAAGCAGCCGCGAGAACCGTAGCGACGTTCCAAACTGGGACGCCCATGCAACTGAAATTGGCCCCATGGCGCCAAGATGACCACCTGCGAGGCGATGGCAGCACATCCATAAACCATAATCGCTCGCGACTGGACCTAAGCGAGCCCTTTACATCGTGTATCAGAGTTGAATTCTGGCACAGGGGTTGCTGTTATAACTATCGGCGCATAGCACGTTTTTTTTTGGCGCCAGGCTAATGCCTGGGGCTGGAGCACCGCAGTGCCGTGAATAGGAATGAGCGTTGAGGGGCGAGCAAGAGTGACCGGATCGTCTGCAGTTTATAGCTATCAGGGCAGCTTCGCCGCTCCGCAGGACCGGGTGTTATTCCTTGGCCGGATGGCAATCGTCGTTCTATTGCTTGCGGTCTCACCTCTCGCACTTGTGATGTTTAACTGGCAGTACCTTGAATCGGGCGGCGGTCCGATTGACAAGTTCCATCCAGCGACTTTGTTGGCCGCACTGCTGTTACTTTGGATTGCAGCCCAAGACCGCAATCCGCTCACAGGCCTGATTGCACTCTTAGCTAGAAACAGCGAGCTGCTGCCGTTTCTCATGGCCAATGTTTTAATGATGGGCTATGCGGGCTATGTGCTGAAATTGCCAGTGACGATCTTCATCGAGACCTACATTGGTGCCGCGTTGATTTTCGTGCTCTTCCGCGATCTCGACGAAGAGAGCGGACGAAAGCTTGCGCTTATCATTCACGTTCTTTTGTTCGTGAATGCTCTCATTGCCTTCTATGAAGTCTTCAGCGGCAATCGCTTGACGCCGCTCGTGATCAACGGTGAAATTCTTGCCGACGAACCCAGGGCGACGGCACTGCTTGGGCATCCGCTGGCCAATGCCATTATCGCTGGCGCCTATGTGGTGATATTGGCGAGCGGCGGGGGAGCGGATCTCCCGTCATTCATCCGGCCAATTTGTTTTGTCGTTGCGCTCGCGAGCCTGGTGCCGTTTGGGGGCCGGGCGGCGACGGCGACGGCGCTTTTATCGTTAGCGCTTATTGGTGCGCGCCATTTCTGGACGGTCTTGCATGGCGGGCGGTTCAATAAGACTTCGATCCTTTGGGCGCTGATCATTGGGCCATTGGCTTGTCTTACAATTTTGATAGCAAGTGAAATCGGCGCCTTGGACGCTTTCACGGGCCGCATATTCGACGATGAGGGAAGCGCCAGCACCCGCATCGAGATGTTTGAACTCTTCAAATACCTATCGTTCAATGATTTGCTCTGGGGGCCAGATCCCAATGTGCTGGCGACGTGGATCAGGCTGCATGGCCTGGATTACGGTATCGAGAGCTTTTTGGTGGCGTGTGTGTTGAATTTTGGCGTTTTGACCACCATCATTTTCATGCCGCCGTTGATGATGTACTTTTACCAGCTCGCACACGCAGGCCGCCACGGCGCGGGTTTGGCCGTTGGCTATTTTCTCGTGGTTGCGATCACGTCGATCAGTCTGTCGTCGAAATCACCGACACTTTCGATGTTTGCGATGATATTGCTCATTTTGCTTCGCCGCAGGCGGCGTGAAGCGGAGACATAACGCATCGCGCGGCCGTTAGCGCGCTCCGGTTCCATACATTTTCAACTGCGGAAAGCCCGATGCAGGCAAAAGCGTGGCATGGGGTTTGGTGATGCGTCAGCGATACCGGCGTCACATGCCCAAGTACGGCGTTGCAGTGATCCGGCAGGCCATCCCAAGCAGGCGGGTGAGTTCGGAACCAACTGAAAAAAATTTAAAAAAAAATCATCGACGGCCATATAAAGTTGGGAGTATTTCAATTATTTAGGCTATGCCTCTCGACGGCTATCAAGGCGCCGATTGTTGGCTTTGCCATTGCATTCATCCAAGTCTGCGATACACGTTCATTTTTAGACTGGTCCAAGAAAGAGCTAGCCTTCGGCGCGCTGATTTGACTAGGTTTGCCGGTCGGGAGGTGCGGGACACGCTCCAAGATTTTAGCATTGATTGTTTTGACGCGGAATTATCAAAGCGCACATCGCCAGCTGATTGGAACCGTATTTTGGAGCTGCGCAATCATCCGCAATTCATGCGGGCGCTGTTTACTTATGACGCGCGCATGCCGGATTATTTCTCACACAACACCATCCTCAACAAGGTTGTCACCGAGGCGTGGCGCTTTGAGATGCTGGTCTATACGCTGCATCTTTACGACACGCGCGACCCCAAAATTGCAAATTGAGGACTCACCTTTGCGCGACTGGAACGGGTCTGCAAAAAGCAAAAAGTAGC
>JAYTQI010000285.1:0-1740 GCA_043746825.1 Hyphomicrobium sp.
ATATCGAGATAGGCGCCGTCGAAGCCGGCTGCCACGATCTTATCAAGCCAGCCGGTGCCCTGATCATTGAATATGATCTTCTGCCACGCCGGGTCCCAATATCTAACCTTGCGCGAATTTGGCCAGCTCTCGTTCCAAGCGCCAAGCCAGCCCGGCGCTTTGTCCGTTGGTTCGCCAGCGGCCTTCTGGTCTTCGTCGGTCCACTTGGTCCAATCGTCGTTCCAGAAGTCGCGGTAGTCGGAGGCCTCGCCAATTGAAATGTAGGAGACGACGACCGAATTCGCGCCCTTGCGACTTTTCATGGCGTCGATTTGCTTAGGCTTGAACGCGCCATTGTCAGAGCCATCTTTGGAAAAATCGATGACCATCAGATCATGCGGAACTTTTGTCAGTGCCTTGGGATCGAGTGGCTGAGGCACGCCATCCTTGTCATCGCCCTGCAACTGGTAGCCCCAATTGCGGACTAATCTGTCGCCGTCAGCTGTTGTAACTTTGATCGCCATGACACGCTTTCCTCGAAAGTTGGAATTTCAAGACATCAATGCAGCTTGACCTGCGGCTCGGTGCGGCGGGTCAACAATCGCGAGGCCGTATCAAGCGTGACCTTAACCGGGCCATGCAGCGCCATCTCGTGCATTTTGTAGAGCAAGCGGTACATCATCTTGGCGAAAAAGCCTTCAATCCGCATGGATTTGCCCGACACAAAGCCCATCAGGTTGCCAACCGTCGAATAATGGCCAAGCGAAACCAGCGAACCAAAGTCGCGATACTTGAAGGGCAGCAGGTTGCTCTCGCCGTAAATGCGCCGCCGCAATTCCCTGACCAGATGCGAAGATTGCTGATGCGCGGTTTGCGCGCGTGGCGGCAACGGCATCTTTTCGCCCGGCGGAATCAAATACGCACAGTCGCCAATGGCGAAAATACTATCGTCCTTAGTGGTCTGCAGCGTTGGCTTGACGACCAGCATACTGGCTTTGCTGACTTCAAGCCCGTCGAGATTGGCCAAAACGTCCGGACCCTTCACGCCAGCTGCCCACACCACCAGTTCGGACGGAATAAAATCCCCGCTCGCCAGCTTCAAACCCTCAGCCGTCACTTCGGTGACGCGGGCGTTAGTGCGCACGTCCACATTCAGGCCGCGCAAAACCTCCGTCACCGAATTCGACATACGCTCTGGCAGCGCGCCAAGGATACGGCCCGTGGCTTCGATTAGCGTAATCTTGATGTCTTTCTCGGGCTCGATCTTGTCGAGCCCAAACGAGACGAGGCCACGCACCGTGCTGTGCAACTCGGCCGAAAGTTCCGTCCCCGTAGCGCCCGCGCCGACAATCGCGACATGCAACTGGCCAGGGCGGACTGGCCCGGCTTGCGAGTTGGCGCGTACACAGGCATTGAGCAAACGGCGGTTGAAGCGTTCGGCCTGTTCGGGCGTGTCGAGCATGATGGCGTTTTGATAAACGCCGGGCGTACCAAAAGCATTCGACACGCTGCCAATCGCGATAACCAAGGTGTCATAGGGCAGCCAACGGTCGGGCGTAATCTGGCGGCCATCCTCGTCAACCGTTGCAGCGAGGTGCACGCGCTTTTGCGTGCGATCAAGGCCGATCATCTCGCCGTAGCGGTATTTGAATCCGTGCCAATGGCCCTGCGCCTGATATTCGACGGCGTGGCCTTCGACTTCCATGCTGCCGGCCGCGATCTCGTGCAGCAGCGGCTTCCAGATGTGGGTGCGGGCGCGAT
>JAYTQI010000286.1:0-3901 GCA_043746825.1 Hyphomicrobium sp.
GGATAAATCGCGAAGCGATGGAACACGCCATCGCGTTTCATCCAAAGCTCCAGCTCAAACTGGCGTTTGAAAATGCGGATCAGAATGGGCGCGCCCTCACTCAGGCCGTTCTCACTTAAGCGCTGCGAGATATGCGCCAGATCGGGCGTGCCTCGCAGGGCCAAACCCCACGTCCCCCGCCAGCGCCGCTCAGCCCGCTCAAAGGCGATGAAGTTCTCTTCCGTGTCGCCGGTGGTTAAGGGTATCCGATAGGGCGCAAGAATCGCAGCAGCACAGGCCATGACAGCCAGCGCTACTAGGAATAGCGAGCGCCCGGCCCGTCGCCTTAGCGGAAGTTTAGCAGGCTCGGAGTCGGGTATAGGCACGGGGGCTTTCGCTGTTAGGGCGCCTTGGTCATGATCGCTGATACCGGCACAGTGCCAGTGGGTTGCGACGCATTTGCGGCGCTCTTGGCGGCCGTAATGTCGGCGACAGTCGGCTCGACATCGGAACTCACCAAGCCTTTGAGCTTGTTACCCTGGGCGACGGTCAGGTCCTGGTCAACAGGTAGCGGGGTGAACGAGGCGATGACGGGGCGTTGGAAAGCGGGGCAATAGCCGGTTGGCTCTGGATGGCTTTGGGCGATGACATTGACTACGTAGCGGCGCTCACACACTTCAACGTTGGGCGGAATGCGGTGGGTCTCGAAGTGGTCGTAACCCTGTTTCAGGGTCTGCCAGTACCCGTACCACTTATGCTTTTTCATCTCATTCATTCGCGCATCCGTCATGCGGAACGGAAACGCGTGCAACTGGAAGCTGGGCTGTCCAGCTTTCAGGCTCTCACGTGTTAGGCCGTAAATCTCTTCCATCAGGGCATCCGTCATGGCGTAACAGCCAGCGGAGCGGCATTTGCCGTGCACCATCACGAAATCGCCGGTCCGGCCCCAGGCCTTGTCGTAGGTGTTCGGGTAGCCGAGATTGAACGACAGGTAGAACTTCGAATTCGGGTTCATCAGAACTGGATTGATCGTGTAAAAACCTTCAGGCGCTTGCTTGTCGCCTTGGGTTTCTTTGGGGCCAAGCGTGCCGGACCAATTGCAAATCGGGTAAGTTTTGAAATGATAGAAACGGCCATCGTCGCGTTGCTTCCAGATTTCAAGCTCTGACTCTTCCTTGAAAATGCGCACGAACACCGGCGCGCCGGCCTGCATGCCCTTTTTGCCAAGCTGCGAGAGTGTGTCCTTGTTGAGCGGCACTTCTGACGGTGCTGGGATCACGGGCGCGTTGGAGCAGGCAGCCAGCAACAGCCCTGCTGCCACAGCAACGAGGCTCCCGAGTGATCTCACCCGCCTAGTCGTAAGATCTAGCAATTTCGTATTCCCTCAAGGCCTTTAGGGCCCCGTCTCAAAAGCGCACGTAGTTAGCAACTTCAGGACTTTTAATGACTTTCCGGCCGCCCGAACACCACTTGAGACGCTGAGTATGTGGATGAATGCGGCATGGGCGGGGCTAACGCGTCTGCCTCATCGCGTTATCGTCAACTCGAGCCAAAATCGCGGTCTTTGAAGCTCAATTTCAGGACTTTGCCGGTGTTGCCGGGCGGCCAATGGCCAGGAAGCGGTCGTGGCGCTGTTTGCGGATTTCATCGGCCGATTTGCCGTCAAATTCAGACAATGCCCGCGAGATAGCATTGCCGGTCGCCGTAATCACCGAATCACGATCACGATGAGCGCCGCCGACGGGCTCGCGGATAATGACGTCAATCACACCAAGCTGATCGAGGTCTTGGGCGGTAATTTTCATATTTGTCGCGGCGTCGATGGCCTTGGCGCTATCCCGCCACAGAATCGACGCGGCGGCCTCAGGTGATGCGACAGTATAGATCGCGTGTTCCAGCATTAGGATGCGGTTGGCGGAGGCGATTGCGATGGCGCCGCCCGATCCGCCTTCACCGATGACCACGGCAATGATCGGCACATCGAGGCCTAAGCAGCAATCGGTCGAGCGCGCGATAGCCTCGGCTTGGCCGCGCTCTTCGGCACCGATGCCGGGATACGCGCCCGCAGTGTCAATCAAAGTGATAACCGGCAGATTGAATTTCTCCGCCATTTCCATCAGCCGCACGGCCTTGCGGTAGCCCTCGGGCATGGCCATGCCGAAATTATGTTTGATACGGCTTTCAACGTCCGAGCCCTTCTCGTGGCCGATGACCATGACGGAGCGGCCACGGAATTTACCAATGCCGCCAACGATGGCTTCGTCGTCACCGAAATAGCGGTCACCCGCCAGCGGTGTGAAATCTTCGATCAGGCCTTCAATATAGTCGAGGCAATGCGGGCGGTCCTGATGACGGGCAACGATTGTCTTTTGCCAGGGCGTCAGCTTGGCATAGGTTTCGACAAGCAAGGCCTTGGCTTTTTGCTCTAGCTTCGCGATCTCGTCGGCGATCTGTGGGCCCTTGCCCTCTTTGTGGAGGGCTTTGAGTTCAGCAATTTTGCTTTCGAGTTCGCCAATGGGCTTTTCGAATTCAGGGTAAGTTCGGATTGCGGGTTGCGCGCTCAAGGGGCTTCGCCTTTTGTTCTGAGGGTCTCAATAGTCACTGGCCAGCGCCCTTCTAAGTCGCCAGCCCCTATATATTTGGCCGCGACAATCGCCTTGCAAGTGCGGGGGAGTCAAGGCGGCGGGTTTCCCTGGCCCCATAAACGACGGGGAGAGGGAGAAGTTTTCCAATTAACTATCACGGCCAGATAGCCTTTTGACCCACGGGCTTAAGCAAAACAGCAGCAAGGCCGCAGCCGCCACGTAGCCAGCCTGCGTCATGTAGAACCCAGCCAGACCTGCAGTGTTGTCACTGTCAAACGAACCGCCTAACACACCCGCCAGCTTGTTGCCGAAAGCTGCAGCGAGGAACCATACCCCAAGCACGATGCCAGATAAGCGCGGCGGGGCCAGCTTGGTCATGGTCGAGAGGCCAACGGGGCTCAAGAACAACTCGCCAACCGTTTGAAGAAAAAACAATCCGACAAGCCAGAGCGGCGAAACCTTGCCGGCACCAGCGAGTTGAGCGGCTGGCACCATCAGCACAAATGAGGCGGCGACGCAGGCGAGGCCAAGTGCGAATTTGACCGGGGCTGATGGCTGGCGCGATCCGAGACGCATCCATGTCAGCGCAAAAACAGGAGCCAGTAGAATGACAAAGATCGGATTGACCGCCTGATACCAGGACGATGGGAAGGCGGACCCCAGCACCCTGTTGTCGGTCAGCTGATCGCCAAACAGCGACATCGATGTGCCCATCTGTTCGAAAACCGCGAAGAAAATCATTGAGGCGATAAACAGCACGCCGATGGCGGCCAAGCGGTTGTTGTCTTCGCCGCCTTTGCTGAGGAAATAAGAAATGGCGGCAAGCGGCAAAACGATGAAGGTCCAGCGCAGCCATAAGAATCCATCGCTGTCGGAGAGCAATGCAATGGCCACAAGCGCGAGTGTCGCCAGGGTCACAAGAATGGCGTTCTTCCAGAACGTGCTGTCCAAAGCCGTGTCGCGCTCACCAGGGTCTTTGAGGTTTCGCGATCCGCGCGCAAACAACAGCATGGCGAGCGTCATGCCAACGCCAGCCGCTGCAAAGCCCCAGTGCCAGCTATAGGCCGGGTCAAACCCCGCGCCAGCGAGCCAGCCCTTAAACGTGGCGCTTTGGGCGAGAAAACCTGTGACGAGGGGCGAAACAAACGCGCCGATATTTATGCCCATGTAAAACAGCGAGAAACCGGCATCGCGGCGGCTGTCGTCTTTGCTGTAAAGTGCGCCGACAAGCGCCGAAATGTTGGGTTTAAATAACCCGGTGCCCAGCACAATCAGGATCAGGCCGAGGTAGAATGTCGGTTGGGTTGGCAGAGCGAGGGCGTAGTGGCCAGCTGCGA
>JAYTQI010000287.1:0-3900 GCA_043746825.1 Hyphomicrobium sp.
GCATCATAGCCGCGCGTGTCGCAACCGAGCGCGCTGTACAGGAGGCCAAGCGCCAGACACTTGCCGCAGCCCAGCCGGTTGAGGAATTGCCTTGGGCTATACAAAACGCGGCGCCTGCGGCTGCTTCTATTGCACCTGCATCGGCGGAACGCCCAGTGCCCCCTCCCGGTATGATGGCCATCGGTGGGCCCCGGCGCGAAACCCCTGAACCTCCCAAGAGCGTGATTGCGCTCAACACCGATGCCAGTTCACAACTTGATGACAGCGTGAAAGAGCCCTCTGCTGCCCCTGTCCTGACACCGCCTGTACCAGTCCTGGCCGCACGGCCAAAACAACAAGCCAAGCTGCCCGTGCAAGGACTGCCCGGAACAAAATCTGGGCCTTCGGTTCACCACCACAGGTCTGCGGAGCCACAACCGTATTTCACGGCGAAACCGCAGCGTCAGCGCGCTCCGCAGCAATATGTCCGCCGTCCGCCGCCGCTACCCCCGAATGTTGTCTACCGTGCGCCAAGGCCGAAGGTCTATTATTACGCTTCAAACAGTGGTGTGAGAGTTCACCACCGCGATCCCTCGCGCCTGGCACCCTCGCACTACAACATGATGCAGTCGTTGGGTGGCTTCTACTAGTCCGCAGGGTGCGCACGCCGCATCTTGACGATATTTTCCGGCCGGGGGCGCAAATCCCCGGCCGTTTGCTTTTTTGCGCGAACAGGCTGGTGCGTTCAGGTCGCGCCGCGCGTGGCCGGTGCAGTCTCATCCGTGATCCAACGCAGATAACTTGAGGAACCAGCGACTATCGGGATCACCACGACTGCCGGTATCTCGTAGGGGTGGTTTGCAACAATAAAGGCGGTTACCGCCTCGGCGCGGCTGGGCACTGTTTTGGCGAGCAGCACGGCTTCGTGCGCAGTCTCAATCGTGCCCTGCCAGCGATAGATCGAGGTCATGGCGGGCAAGATGTTGATACAGGCTGCGAGACCCGCCTCGACGAGCTTGCGGCCGGTTTCTAGCGCTTGTTCTGGAGAAGGAAATGTTGCGTAAACCATGACTGCGGCACAGTCTGTGGCCGCCGGGCCCTGAACTTGACCCTCCGTCAACCCTGGCGCCACCTCGCCCTTGTTGTTTTCCGCCAACTCAGCCAGCCTCCCTGCATCACTGACCCAATTATGAGCCCAACCCCGATGCCGCGCGCCGCAACTGTCAAACCCAAGATGACCTTTGAGCGCATCGCGTTCGTCGCCAGCGACGTACCCGAGGCCGAAGCCGCACATGCGGCGCTCGCCAAACGCTACGGCGAAGTTGCGCCCGAGAAAGCCGATGTCATCGTCGCACTCGGTGGCGACGGCCTGATGCTACAGACGCTGCACCGTTTCATCAACGATAAGATCCCCATTTACGGCATGAATCGCGGCTCGGTTGGCTTCCTCATGAACGACTACCGCGAGGACGGCCTGATGGAGCGCTTGAGCAACGCCAACATCAACCGGATTCATCCGTTGTCGATGATTGCCTATGACCGCCACGACAAAGCCCACAAGAGCGTCGCCATCAACGAGGTCTCGTTGTTTCGTCAGCGCCACCAAGCCGCCAAACTTGAAATCGCCATCGACGGCAAGACGCGTCTTGAAGAATTGATCTGCGATGGCGTCCTGGTCTCAACACCCGCTGGCTCAACGGCTTATAATCTTTCGGCGCACGGGCCGATCCTGCCGATCAGCACCCCGCTATTGGCTTTGACGCCGATCAGCCCGTTCCGGCCCCGGCGATGGCGCGGGGCCTTGATCCCCAACAAGGCGCACGTTACCGTCACCGTGCACGAGTTTGAAAAGCGCCCGGTCTCGGCGGTTGCGGACCACTTCGAGACCCGCGATGTCGTGCGCGTCGAAATCGAGAAAGCCCGCAACGTCGAACTCTTGATGATGTTTGATCCCGATCACAGCCTGGAAGAACGTATTCTTGCAGAGCAGTTTAGGTTTTAAAATCTGCACGCGTTATGCCAGCTTGATATCAGCATGAAACTGGTTGCCAGCCCTGGTCGCTTTGACAACGCCAGCGCGGACGACGAAATCACCGAAGCGCTCGCCGTTTCTGCGCTCTTTGGCATACTTCAAGAACAGCGGCTCCAACAGCTGCACAATCTTGTCATTGCCGACGTCCTGGGCGTAGAGCTTGGACAGCCTGGAGCCATCAAAAGCCGCACCGAGATAGAGATTGTAGAGCCCAGGATTGCGGCCAACAAGGCCGATCTCTGCCAGATACGGCCGGGCGCAACCATTCGGGCAACCCGTCATGCGGATGACGATATCGTCGTCGCGCAATCCGGCTTTCTCGATGCCCGCTTCGAGAGCCGTGATCAAGCCCGGCAGGTAGCGTTCGCTTTCAGCTAAGGCCAGACCGCACGTCGGTAACGCCACGCAGGCCATCGAGTTGGCGCGCAACCGCGACGACACATCGAGCGCAATACCGTGGGATTTGAGCACGGCTTCTATTTTTGATTTCGCCCTGGCCGAGACCTTGGCCAGGATAACGTTCTGGTTCGAAGTCGCGACGAAATCGCAAATGCCGTCGTTGGCGATTTCACGCAACGCCGTGCGCAGCATATGGCCCTTGGTGTCTTTGATGCGGCCGTTCTCAACAAACAGCGTCAGATTCCAAATTTTGTCTTCGCCCTGGCGCCAACCCAGCGGATCGCCGGTGCCGGAGAATTTAAAGGGCTTGGGCTTGTCGAGCTTGAAACCAGCGCGCTTCTCAACTTCGAGCGTGAAGGCCTCGAGACCGCGATCTTCAATCGTGTACTTGAGACGGGCCCGGGCGCGGTTTTCGCGGTTGCCCCAGTCGCGCTGGACTGTCAGCACGCATTCGCCAACCTTGATGGCCTGTTCGGGTGTGCAGAAGCCAATCACATCGGCGGTGCGCGGGAAGGTATTGAGATCGCCGTGGGTCATGCCCATGCCACCACCGATAGTGACGTTCCAGCCCACAACTTCGCCCTTCTCGATAATGGCGATATAGCCAAGATCGTGGGCGAAAATATCCACGTCGTTATCGGGTGGCACAGCGACAACCGTTTTGAATTTGCGCGGCAGATAATGGACGCCGTAAAGCGGCTCTTCATCATTTTTAGCAGGCCGGGTTTTGTCTTCGACCTTTTCGCCGTCCAGCCAGATCTCATGATAGGCGGCGGTTTTGGGGAGCAAATGATCGCTCATCGCCTTGCCAAGATCATAGGCCGCCTTGTGCGCTTTCGAGAGATGCGGGTTCGCCGCCGTCATGACGTTGCGGTTGACGTCGCCACACGCCGCAATGGTGTCAAGCGCCGCTGCGTTGATCGCCTGCATGGTCCGGCGCAGGTTGGATTTGATGACGCCGTGATATTGGAACGTCTCGCGGGTGGTGAGACGCAGCGTACCGTTGGCGTAGGTGGACGCGATGTCATCAAGCGCAATCCATTGCTTGGCCGTCATAAGCCCGCCCGGGATGCGTAACCGCAGCATGAAGGAGAAGGCTTTTTCGAGCTTTTTCTTGGCGCGCTCACCGCGCACGTCGCGGTCGTCCTGAATGTAGGAGCCGTGAAACTTGATCAGCTGATGATCATCTTCGGCGATATTGCCGGTCGAGACATCTTTCAAGCCCTCGGCAAGAGTGCCGCGCAGCTGATGGCTATTTTCTTTGATGATCTCGTTTCTAGCGCGTTTGTCGGTCATGGCTGGTCCTGAAAGAGTAGAAAGCGAATGGCGAATAGCGAGTAGTGGGTAGCTAATAGTGATTGCAGTGCGAAGCGGCTGGCACCCTTGCGAAGGGACCTATTGGCTATTCGCTACTTCCTATTCGCTCACCTCAATACACATCTCTCTGATAACGCCCGGCCTTGGTGAGCTCTTTGAGCTTCGCCCGGCCA
>JAYTQI010000288.1:0-1731 GCA_043746825.1 Hyphomicrobium sp.
GCAACCACTCCATCTGACGTTCTGATCGATACCGTCTTCACCTTAAAAGCCGGTTATCGCCAAAACGCCAACTGGGTTTTGAACCGCAAGACGCAAGGCGTCATCCGCAAGCTGAAGGACGTCAATGGCGACTATTTGTGGCAGCCGTCGGCGGTGGCGGGTGGCAAGTCAACGCTGATGGGGTTCCCGGTGGTTGAGGCGGAAGATATGCCGAATATAGGCGCGAATTCGCTCTCGGTCGCCTTTGGCGATTTCGGCCGCGGTTATCTCATCGCAGACCGCATCGGCGTGCGCGTCCTTCGCGATCCTTACTCCGCCAAGCCTTATGTGCTGTTTTACACCACCAAACGCGTTGGCGGCGGGGTTCAGGATTTCGATGCCATCAAGCTGTTGAAGTTCGGCGTTTCATAACAGGCGCCCCTCCTGGAAACGCTCGAAAGCGGCCCCGGTCTCCTCCCGCCGGGGCCGCAGTTTTTTAAAAATCAAGGAACGACTTCATGACGCTTGCCCGCATTACGCCGCCCGCTGTCGAACCCGTCACGCTCGCTGATATGAAACAGCATCTGCGCGTCACCCATGACAGCGAAGATGCGCTCATTACAAGCCTGGTCAAGGCCGCGCGGGAAGAGGTGGAACAAGCGACGGGACTCGCGATGATCTCGCAAGTCTGGCGGCTTTATCTCGATTGCTGGCCGCTGTCGCAGATCGTGCTGCTGCAACGCGCGCCGGTGATATCCGTGGAAATCATCACTGTCTACAATTCAGCCGGAACGCCGAGCATTCAATCTCTCGTCGGCTTCGTACTCGACCGCGCTTCGCGCCCGGCGCGGCTGGCAATACCCAATGTGCCGACGGAACCCGGCAAGGTGCTGAACGGCATCGAAATTGATTTCACTGCTGGCTTCGGCGCGACCGGCGTGGATGTTCCGGACGGATTGAAACGCGCCATCATGCTGCTCGCCGCACATTGGTATGAATTTCGCGGCGCGGAAAGTTTTGAGCGCGACAGCGCCGCCTGGCCGCCGAGCTTCGAGCGCATCATTGCGCGCTACCGCAAGGTTGGCCTTTGATGCAGTCGCTGTTCATTGACCCAGGCATGTTGAGCCATGAGTTGGCTTTGGAAGAGGCCATTGAAACGCCCGATGGCGCGGGCGGGTTCACCACAGTCTGGACGCTTGTCGCCACTATCTGGGCGCGGCTTGAGCCAATTGACCCGGCACGGGAATTCTGGGCGGGGCGGGATGCCGCCGAGCAGACCCACCGCGTCACCATGCGGTTTCGTACCGGCGTCAAGCAAGCCATGCGGTTTCGAAAACTCACCCGCCTGTTCCCCATCATCGCCGTTCAGGATGCCGACGAAACCGGGCGTTATCTGATCTGCAGAACACGGGAGGAAAGCGAATGAAACTGACGATGAAGCTGACAGCCGACGGATTGATACGCGGGCTGCGATGGAACCGCGAGCGCATGCTTGAGGCGATCATTGCCAAGCCCAAAACCATCGGAAAAGCCGCAGCCATGGCCATGACCCAACAGCGCCGCGAACGGATCCAGCGCAATCTGGCGCGAAGGCAAACGCCATGAGCAGCGCCTCGCTCGACCTGCAAAAGGCGATTGTCCTGCGCCTTTCGGCCGATGCTGCGATTTCCGCACAATTAGGCGGCGCGAAAATCTATGACCATCCAACCGTCAACGCCAAATTGCCGTTCATCACCATCGGCCAAACCACGG
>JAYTQI010000289.1:0-8801 GCA_043746825.1 Hyphomicrobium sp.
GGCTTCAGATCTGCAAGATTGGTGTCGTGGAAGAGCTGGGCGCGCACGAGGTTGATCGGCGGGACGCCGACATCGCGGCCACGCGCAATGTTAAGCGCTGGGAGGTCGAGAGGGATACCAAGCAGGTTATTGCGCAATGCGCCGGTGACGAATTCGTCGATCTCGTTGCCGACTTGATGCGTGGTGCCGCCAATAATTTCAGCGGCGGCGTTGGCGCCGTGGTTAAGATACTCAAGCGGGTTTGTGAAGGCCTGGATCAGGCCGATGCTATTGAGAACGGGGTTACCCTGGGCATCAAGCACAGGGTGACCATCTGCCCCAATTTGATAACGATTGACGTTCTCGTCCAACATCGAATGACCAAAACGATAGACCGCGTTGGCGAATTCTGAGGTGATCGCGGCGTCAAGATGGATATCGACGTTGCCGAAGAGATGGATGGTTGGGGCAACTTTGCGCGCAAATTCTTCAAACACGAGATGCTGATACTGCGTCTCGGTGCCGAACTTTGCGGCCTGGAACAGACGCTCGCCGTTCCATTCATTGGCTTGAATGCCGTCCGCCAGATTGGTGCCTGGAAGCACCCAATTCAGCGCGAAGGACACGTTCCCTTTGGACAATTCATCGCGCACAGTATTTTTCGTCTCTTCGATGAGACGGTTGTGCTCTGAGTGGAAGATTTCGTGGACGGCGGTGAGACCGATGTTTTCGTTAACCCGGCCGTCGCCAGCGACGTAGTGGGCATCCAGCAGCTCGTTGTCGTATTGGCCTGATGGGGGTGGAGCGCCACCCGCGATTGTATCGGTGTCAGCGGCCAACCGTGTATCTGGTGTGAGAGGATTATGGTCGAGGTCGCCAAAGGGCGATGCCCCATGGGCGAGATCGTTCAAGAACGCGTGGCCAGTGAACACAACAGTCGCTGTGGGTTCACCAGGGATCGGATGATCAAGATCGAGACCGGCAGCTGTGCCCTCGATGAGGCTTGTGGTGCCGTCTAAATGCTTGACAACGACCTGGGCGAAGCCATTGGCACCGCGAAGGACGTTACCGTAGTCGTCGGTTGCCAGCAGCGGGACGTCGCTGACGTTAAAGTCCGAGATTTTAAGACCGAGATTGGTCAGTGCGCTGGCCTTGAGGTCCGCCCACGTTGCCTGGTGGTGAGAACCGTCCGCGTTGATATGATCCAGAAGCCGGCCTGTCGAATGGATTTTGGCGTCGGCGCCTAAAAGATATTCGCGCAGGAAAACCTGGTGAGAGGGATGTGACGAGTAGGTCTGGTTCTGATCGACGAACGGTGTTGTCGTATTGACGTTGTTATGGACGTCGTCGGCGGTGCCAAGAATACCATCGGCACCAGGTGAAACGGAGGCATTTGTGGCGCGCGTTAGCACCATAAATTGTTTGCCAGGATTGGTGACTTCATCGCCGGTGTTCGCGATGCCGTCGGGTCCAAGCGTAATCAGCGGGTCATCGGGCTTTAACGGTACATAGACAACGCCGTTGCCGCCCTTCGTGATCAGGTCAAGGCCATGATCGAAGAACTGGCCGAAGTAGGCCATCCATTGGTTTGCAGGCGCCGAGAGACCGTTATCCGGTGTGATGTTGGGAATGAAGAGATTGCCGTGAGCATCGACGTTGACCGGAGTCTGAGCGTTATTTGTCAGGAACTGCGGGACACCGGGGTTTGTGATTGGATCATAAGCAGGATTGGGAATTTGGTTTTGGTAACCTGTTCCAAGTCTAGCCAACTCTACATTCTGAGCGTCAACGGCTGCCGCGTTGTTTGCCGTCTGATCGGAGATCAAGTTGCTGATGGTGCGTGGTGCGGAGTCGATGACCCAAGTATTGGTCGTGTCAGTATATGATGTTCCGCTGCCGACAACCTGCCCGCTGGAGGCTGTGAAGACATTGACACCACCAGGTCCTAGCACATTTGGAATTGCTTCAGCGGTCTGGAATACCGGGTTGACGAGATGAGGGAAGGTCTGATCGGCGGCACCGAACGTGCTCTGTCCTGGCACCACACTGTTATCTAAGCCCGAGACTTTGCGCAGCCCAAACGCCAAATGCGGGTTGACAGGGGGCTGATTATTTTCCGCCATCAAGATCTGAGTCAGGATGTATTCGAGATCGTTTACATTGAAATTGGCCATTTTACCTGACTCCTAAATTTTGGAAATTTTTTCGAGCGTCTCTGCCTGGAACACCATTCGGGTGCCCCAGATCCTTGTTGAGAGGACAAAAATTGGCTTGAGTTCCTGATTGTCCGGGCCCCGGCCACTCGTCATGCGTTGCGAGTCAATTGCATGGGTGCCATGTGCGCGTTCCCATGCTGAGCGGAGCATGTGCAATGCGCGATAGAACATGTTTGAATTGTGCGGGATCATGGCTGCAACTGCTTCAAGAGACCGAAATGTCTCGAAGAGGGCATTGAAGCTGAATATTTTTTGACAGCCAGCCAGCCCTCTCCAAGGCTGCCGTCATTATGACGAGGATGTCATTTCGCGAAGCGGCCCAGAGGCGTGCGATTTGAGGCGACTGGAGCCCAATTTTTCCAGGACCAGGGTCTTGCGCGGAAATCAGACCTTGGTCCGGCGTGATGGCCTATCAGCACCCTCAAGTCACGGTTAAGATAGCCATGCATGCCGGACTTGGACCATGTCAGCGCGTCGTGAGTTACCGCTTATTCTTGCTTGCTGCGCTCTGCTTTTAGTGGGTGAAGCACGAGCGTGGAGCGCGCGCCCGCCGCCTCAACAACAATGTGGTCTTCACCAATTTCACTGACCCTCCACCCGCCGGCGTCGGCGCCAACTTCAAGCCATGCGGCGCTTGGGGCATTTTCCACTTGGACGAGGGCTCTGCGCTGCTTGTCACCGCTACGCATGGTGCCAATGAGACGGAGGTTCGAGGGCGGTGTGGACGTTGTGGTTATGGCCGGTGGCAGAGGCAGTTTGAGGGTGGCGGCGGTATTGTCTTCGATTTTCGGTGGAGGCGCCGGACGGCGCGTTGCGTTGAACAACGGCCGCGTTACGGTTTCGCTAATATCATTGAGTGTGACTGATTTCTGGTTAGTCCTAGTCAAATCCTGTGTTGTTGCGGGGGTTGGAAGCACTGGTGGCATAACTGGCGACGTGTCGATCGCTTCGTTGACGGCCATCCAATTGCTGTAGCCGAGCCCAGCTACGGCGCCCGCCAAAAGCAATCCTGAAATGATGCCGCTGGCTCGAGACATTCAACTAGTCCTTCTTGCCGGGAGCTGCGCCAAGCACTGTGAATGTCACGTTAAGCCCCGGCTGAAGCCCACTGCCGGTATCAGGTGCGTGCGCGATATGCAGCCCATCAATTATGAGATTGGGGCGTTTTTTCTCAAGATCAAAGAGTAAGGCCTGAAGCGGCCTGAGATCTGCGCTAAGTTGGGCTTGAAGTCCGAGCAGGCGCACGCCGCCTTGTTCGGCAGCCTCTAAAGCGCGCGTGCTGCTCAAGCGTATGTTTTGGAGTTTTGCGGCGTCGTTCAATGTCGATTGCAGGCTGGCGAGCCGGACTGCGTCTGTTTCACCTGGAAGATATACGGGGATCAGCGTGGCCGCTTCGTCCGGATCGCCAGCAGTATGTCCGGCGTTTGCTGATGCCGTGCTGGTGAGATAGCGGCCAAGGAGGGTGCGCTGCGTAACAATGCGCTCAGATGTGGCTTGCAAGTGTTGATACGTGGGCCATAACAGGCCTGCAAACAGCGTAAAAACCACAATGCCAAGCAAAGAGATTGCAGCGATTTTGCTCAAAATATCTCGCAACAAATAGCTCATGGCTGAACCTCGCCAGCGGGCGCTGTCGTAGCTGCCTTCGCCGCTTGCCTCAGTTTCAGCCTGAGACTGAACCGTTCTTTGTCCGCTGTCGCGTCTAGAGCCACCGGCGAGGTCTGGAGCGCGTCTTTGAACATGGCTGATCTCTCTAGAACCGGGATGATCGCCGCCGCCGATTTCGCGAGTCCTGCGATGTCAACGGTATCACCCTCAATCTTGAGGTCATTCAAAAACGCTTCGTCAGGCAAAAGGCGGGTCAGTTCGTTGACGATTTCCACCGTTGAAGAACGGCTTTCCTTTAAGGCTTTGACAGCGAGGCGGGCCTTGATCGCAGCATCAGTGACAGCGCGCTCTTGCTGGTGGCCCTCAGCCTTGTGGCGGGCCGCCTCGACCTGTTGTTCGAGGCCAGTCAATGCCGTCTCCCGCCGCGAAAGGCTAAGCCAAACGGCCGAACACGCCAGTGCGCCTGCCAGCGCTGCCATTACAATTTGCCGTCCACGTGACCGGCCCGGCGCCAAGTCTTCTGCAATTTTGTCGAGGAAATTTACGGGCACCGGTGTTTTGCCGTCAGAGGCCCAACAGTCAATGCTGTCAACTGTGAGGCCGAGAGCTTCAATGTCCCCTATCGCTTTGTCGGCGAGTTTGCGCTTAGTGACGAATTGCGTTCCGGTCAGCCAGCCCTTGCGGGTGGGTGAGGGGGACAGTGTGTGACTAATATAGACATCGCCGGACTTGAATGGCGTCGAGCGCTCAAGATCGAGGGCAAGGATAGACTTTGCCTGATTGCGTGCGGCGGTTGGAATCTCGACGCGCCTTTCAAAACAAACTGAGAAGGGCAGCCGGAGGCGAATTTTGGCGTCAGGCCGCGTCCTCTGGAGTCGGGATAGTTTATCAAATGTCGCGCTATCGCCATCTAAACCAACGGACACGGCCGCGGCACGCCCGCGCCTGTCCGTATCGATCAGCCGCAACGTGCCGTCCGCGCTGACAGCGACGGTTGCGTCAACCTGGCGGCGTGGAGCTTTGCTCGAGGTGCGGCCCAGACGCAGGCTTACGAGTTCGCCGCCCCACCAGCGAAATCCTCGCATCAGCAACCCAGAGACGGCAGCGAAGAGGCCACTCATAGTCGCGGCACTCCTTTCGTTTCGATTCGGTTAGACGTTAACACTACACGCCTCGCGTGCTCAAAAAGCCTGAAAACGTAATTACACATCATGATAGAATAGACTGCACTTTGGCAAAAATATATATTGCTCAATACGATTTGGAGCGAGGCTTCGATGCTCATACTCAATCCGCAACACCCCAGTGATGTGCAGGACCCGCGTAGCGAGGACTTTATCGAGCGTCTCAGTGCTATGCTCAAAGAGCAAAGCCTGCTCGACGATTTTGCGATTCGCCGGGCCCGCCGCGCCCAGGCCCAATCAGGCGAGAGGTTTGATTTAGTGCTGTCGCGGCTTGGCCTTGTCAGTGACGCAGCGATTGCAGGCGTACTCTCCCAGATCTTGGGCCTCCCGCTGATGAGTGCAGCGGAAGTGCCAGCCTCAGCGCTGTTTGCCGACGAGCTGCAAGCTGCATTTCTCAAGGGCAACAAGCTGTTGCCGCTGGCGGATAACGGCGAAACGATCATGCTCGCGACAGCCGATCCTTTCAATAAGGATGCTATCGCGGCGCTTGGCTACCTGCTCGACAGGCCAATAACGTTGCGGTTGGCACCTGTGAGCGACATTGAGCGGCATGTTGATCGGCTCTACGGACAGAAAAATCAAAAGGAGCCGGTAGCGGCGTTGGCGCCAGAGGTTCAGGGTGACGACAGCGGCAGCGAAGATGTGCGCCGCTTGGAAGACATGGCGAGCGAGGCGCCAGTCATAAAGCTGGTGCAGAACTTAATTGCCCGCGCCGTTGAGATGCAAGCCTCCGACATTCACATCGAACCCCGTGAGGATAGTGTTCGCGTGCGTAACCGCATCGACGGTGTGCTGCACACGGTTGAAACCTTGCCGCTGTCCGTGCGGGCGGCGCTGGCTTCACGAATTAAAATCATGGCCCAGCTTAACATTGCCGAGCGCCGCTTGCCGCAAGATGGCCGCGCTAAAGTGACGGTACGCGGCCACGACATCGATCTGCGCGTCTCGACCATGCCAACGATCCACGGCGAAAGTGTCGTGCTGCGTATTCTAGACCGCGAGAGCGTGAACTTGGCGTTTCCTGCATTGGGCTTTTCAGGCGAGGGCTTGGCTCAATTTGAGCGGCTGTTGCAGGAGCCGAATGGCATTATCCTGGTTACAGGCCCGACGGGCAGCGGTAAGACGACGACGCTTTACACGGCGTTAAGCACATTAAACGACAACGCCCGCAAGCTTTTCACCGTCGAAGACCCCATTGAATATCAGCTCGCGGGTATCAATCAGATTCAGGTCAATCCCAAGATTGGGCTGACATTTGCCACTGCTTTGCGCTCGATCCTACGCCAGGACCCTGACATCATCATGGTTGGCGAAATCCGTGATCTCGAGACCGCTGAAATGGCGATCCGCGCCGCGCTCACAGGTCATCTCGTGTTGTCGACGGTCCACACCAACAGCGCGGCGGCAACGGTCACGCGCTTGCTCGACATGGGCGTCGAAGACTATCTGCTGGCATCTTGCCTCAAGGGCGTACTAGCACAGAGGCTAGTGCGTAAGCTTTGCACGGCATGCTCGGCGCCAGCAAATATTCCTGCCGCCGTCATTGAACGTTTGGCGGGTAAGAGCATTGATCCGGCCCACCTGCGCAATATTCGTGAAGCGCGTGGCTGTCCTTCTTGCCGGCAAACGGGCTTCTCGGGCCGGACTACGATCTATGAACTCTTATCCTTGAGCCGCCATGTCAAAGAGGTCATCATTGGATCTGGATCGTCGGAGCGCGCGCTTGAAGACGCTGCGGCGGCGGAAGGTATGACGTTGATGCGCGTTAACGGCCTGGAGAAAGTTCTCGCTGGTGAAACCACAATTGACGAAGTCCTGCGTGTCACCGGGGGCGAGTGATGGCGCGCTTCAACTATAAAGCTTACGATGCGTCTGGCGCATTCGGGTCAGGTGAGATCGCGGCACAATCGCGGGAAGGTGCGCTCGAAGTTTTAGCACGGCGCGGGCAAATCCCGGTTGAACTGAAAGAAGCAACAGCAGCGGCAGTAACGGCATGGTGGCAGCGCGAAGTTTTTGGCTCTGGCCGCTTGAGCACCCAGAACCTGGCAGCGTTTACACGTGAACTTGCAAGTCTGGTCAAAGCCGAAATTCCCATCGATGAAGCGCTCCGCATTGTCGCCGTGCAGCCGATGATGCCGGTGCGGTTGCGCCAAATCACCAATTCATGCCTTGAACGCGTGATGGAAGGCGAGGCGCTCTCAGACGCATTGCAGGCTCAGGGTCAGGCTTTTCCAGAGTTTTACTTTCGTCTCGTCAAGGCCGGTGAAGCCAGCGGTGCGTTATCCGATGTGCTTGTTGACTTGGCGAAGGTTATAGAGCGCTCAGCCGAGACACGTTCAAAGGTAACATCTGCGCTCGTCTATCCGGCTGTTTTGCTGATAGCAGCGGTTGTAGCGCTGGTGGTGATTTTGACAGTACTGATCCCAACAATATTGCCGATTTTCGAGGACGCCGGCGCCAAGCCGCCCCTCCTCATTCACGTATTATCAGCGTTTCAGAAATTTCTGAGCCAACATTGGATCAGTGTTTTATGCGCTGTGCTAGCTACGGGGTTTGGTTTTGTTGTTCTCGCTCAGAATCCGGCCGCGCGGTTGAGGCTCGACCGGTTTTGGCTGCGTGTGCCCCTGATTGGCGGGCTCATCGAGCGGCGCGAGACAGCACGGCTGGCGCGGACCCTTTCTGTGCTGACACGCAACGGCGTGCCGATTTTGGAGTCCTTGCGCATTGCCTCTGGCGTGATGTCGAATCGGGCTTACATGCAAGCCATTGCCAACGCGGGCGATGAGGTCAAAGAGGGTGGAACGCTGACAGCGCCGTTAGCGCGCTCAGGTCTGTTCCCCGATCTTTTTCTGCGCCTGACGGCGGTTGGCGAGAAGACGGGCCAACTCGATACAATGCAGCTGCGTGTGGCCGAAATCTATGAAGCCGCCGTTGAGCGCCAGGTCGAACGCCTCACGAGTCTGATTACACCGGTGTTGACGCTGGTCATTGGCGGTTGCGTTGGTGGGCTCATCATTTCCGTGATGAGCGCAATTTTCTCAGTCAACGATTTGGCATTGAAATGAGGGCAGGCGGTTTATATCGGCGGACAGGCGAGGCGGGTTTTACCCTGCTGGAGATGATTGCTACTTTGGCACTTGTGGCGCTCGCGGTTAGTCTCGTCATGCCGCGTCTCAGCGCCTCGCGGCAATCGATGCGGTTGCGTGCAGTCGCCGTCGAGATGGCATCGAATATGAAAATTGCGCGGGCCGAGGCCCTGAAAACGAATACCGACGCGGTGTTTGTGCTCGATACCTCCAATCGAACTTATGCTGCGGCGGGAGCCGTTGCATCTAAACAAATCCCGCGCGACATTGCGGTCAGCTTTGAATCTCAGGCTGCGGAATCCAGTAGTCCGTCACGTGCTGGTTTTCGCTTCCGGCCTGATGGAACGGCGAGCGGCGGTTCCATAAAACTGCAAGCGGGCCCAAGCGTTGCGGCGATCTCTGTCGATTGGCTGACTGGCGCAGTCACGCTGCGGGGGCAGTGACGGCATGGCAAGGCGCGATGCAGGCTTCACATTGATAGAGGCGCTGGTAGCAGCGGCGGTGTTCGCGCTTCTCATCTCGGCTTTATATCAGGGTCTCAGTCTCGGCTGGCGTGGTTTGCGAAAAGCCAAAGCCGAAGATTTAGCGGTCGCGATTGCGAACGCCGAATTGGTGTCGCGCGGGGTTGAAACGCCACTGGTCGCGTCGTCGGCATCCGGTACTTCGCCCGACGGCATAGCGTGGCAAGCCGACATCCGTCCCTATTTAATTCCAAGCACCGGGCCAGA
>JAYTQI010000290.1:0-3880 GCA_043746825.1 Hyphomicrobium sp.
AAAGTTTTGCTGGTCGTTAATACGGCGTCGTTCTGCGGCTACACAAAGCAGTACGCCGGCCTGCAAGAGCTCTGGACCAAGTATGAGAGCAAAGGCCTCGTCGTTGTCGGCGTCCCGTCCAATGATTTTGGCGGTCAGGAGCCGAAAGCCGAGGGCGAGATTAAAACCTTTTGCCAGGGAGCCTTTGGGGTGACGTTTCCGCTAACCTCGAAAGAACCAGTGACCGGCCCGAATGCCCACGCCTTCTACAAATGGGCCACAACCGCCGCCGGGGCTGACGGTGCACCGCGCTGGAATTTCCACAAATATCTGATTAGCCGGGACGGGCGTTTGATAAGGTCTTTCACCTCAACCATGACGCCGATGTCGGACGAGGTCACGGGCTGGGTTGAAAAGGCTCTGGCCGAACCCCAGAAAGCCGCCAGCGCTGAGTGAATGCAAGCCGCAGTGTCTCTGGTCTGGCGCCAGCCATTGTTCTAGGTTAGCGAATGCTCCGCTTTGCATTGCTAACTTTAGGAATTCGCGGATGGCCTTGAGGCTCACGCGCCGTCACATCGTTCAAGGGGCTGCCTCACTCGGCGTAATGACCGCCAGCGCTGGCGTCTCGCAGCTGGCGCACGCTCTGACCGGACTTGATCCCGGCGAACTCGGCCCCGCGACACCGTTCTCGTTTGAAGCGTTGCAAAAAAACGCCGAAGCTTTGGCGAAGACGCCCTATTCCAAACAGGCGGTGCCATTTCCAGATATTCTCAACGCCATTGATTACGACGCTATTCAACAAATCCGCTACCGGCCTGAAAAAAGTGTGCGGCTGGACCGTGATGGGCGGATACCCATACAATTTTTCCATCTCGGCAAGTACGCAACCGAGCCAGTTACAATCGCCATCGTCGAAGGCGGACAAGCCCGCGATATCATCTACAGCCCGGACTTTTTCGAAATTCCGCAAGGCCATCCCGCACGCGAATTGAAAGCGGGTGCAGGCTTCGCCGGGTTTCGCATCATGGTGCCGGATTTGAAAACCGATTGGCTGGCGGCGATGGGGGCGTCGTATTTCCGCACCTCCGGTCCCTACAACCAATATGGCTTGTCGGCGCGCGGCATTGCCATTGATACCGCAATGCCAAAGCCGGAAGAGTTCCCGCGCTTCTCGGCCTATTGGCTCGAAGGTGGCGCGGAGGGCCAGCCACCGCTCACGATCTACGCGCTGCTTGATGGCCCGAGCTTGTCCGGCGCGTACCGGATGCGTTGCGAGCGCTTAACAAATGAGCGTGACGTGCATCGCATCACGATGGAGATCGACTGCGTTCTGTATGCACGGAAAGATATCGCGCGGCTTGGCGTTGCGCCGTTTTCCAGCATGTTCTGGTACGGCGAGGCTAGCCATAAGCGTAACGCCGATTGGCGGCCCGAAATTCATGACAGCGACGGCTTGGCGATTTTAACAGGATCGGGCGAGCGCATCTGGCGCCCGGTCAGCAATCCCCCGCAGGTCATGACCAGCGCCTTTGTGGATCGCGACCCCAAGGGCTTTGGCCTGCTGCAGCGCGACCGCGATTTCATCCACTACCTCGATGACGGCGTGTTCTATGAGCGCCGCCCGTCTGTCTGGGTTGAGCCGATGGAGAATTGGGGCGAAGGCGCGGTGCATCTGGTTGAAATTCCAACCGATGATGAGACCAACGACAACATCGTCGCTTATTGGTCGCCGGCCGCTCCACTTAAAGCCGCGGGCAATCGCAGTTTCCGCTACCGGCTCACTTGGCTCGACGATATACCGTATCCAGATAGCGTAGGGCGGGCGACGGGCACCTGGACCGGCATGGGCGGCAGGCCGGGATATAAACGCCCCGAGGGGTTGCGCAAATTCGTCATCGATTATCAAGGACCGGTGTTTGCGGGACTTGGGCGCAATGATGGCGTTGAGCTGGTGGTGACCGCGTCGCGCGGGGAGGTTTCGAATTCCTACAATCATCCCGTGGTTGATCAGCACGAGCGCTGGCGGGCTTTTTTCGACATCAAGGCCGACGGCCAAGGCCCGGTTGATCTGCGCGCCTTCCTACGCAAGGGCGAGCGCGCGCTGACAGAGACCTGGATCTATCAGTATTTCCCCGAGGGCTGAGGGTGGGGTGTCTGGAAATGGGCCAAGTGCACGCTTGCATGGTGAAACCAGCTCACGTCAGGAGCACCACAAGCAGAGGAAAGTCTTGCGAAAAATTTTTTAACTTTCTCAGCAGTCCCTAAGCTACTGGCGGAAATCTTTCACGAGCTGTTCAGAAGCACCAGGCCAGCTACAGACACGTCTGTGCCAAATGCGCAGTCTCAGTATCGGGCCTATATTCAAGCAACTGACAATTGTAAACGCCGCAATGCTTGAACCGAAGTATCGCGGATATCTTTCTTTTCTAGGACGAAGGCTGAAAGTTAAGCGTTTTTGACGTGCTCATCTCGAAAATTATTGCCTGGTATGGTTTTTCTTTGCTTTGAATTTCATTTGCAGCCCGCGTCCACACCAACCGCTGCCCTAATGTGGCGTCGTCATTGTGCTTGCTAAGCAATAACATGTTGACTGCGACCCCAAGGCCCGCCACGAAACAACGCGGCAGCAAAGCCTTGCGGATTTAGATCAGGAAACGTTATTTGGACGCGGTTTACAGCTTGCGTGCACTTGCCAGTGTTGAGGTCGTCGTCAAATGAACGCAAAGCCTTTGGTTCCAATTCTCACGCGTAGGGATTTTGTATCAGGTTCGGCTCGCACTGCTGCTGCATGGTCTTTGCTGCCCTTTAATGACGGGCATGCCAAGACTATGGCAGCCCAACATGTGGTTTCTCTGGGCGCGCTTGCGGCGGAAAAAGGCCTGCTATTTGGTGGTTCATTCTCGGTTGCGGAACTGGACGCAACAGGCGGCGCAAAATATGGCGATCTTTACAAGCAGCAAGCGCAAGTTCTAACCAGCGAACTTGAATTCAAGATTGCCTCGCTGCGTCCAACGCCAGATAGTGTCAATTTTGGTCCGGCCGAGCGCCTGATAGCTTTTGCCAAAGCCAATGGCCAGAAAGTTCGTGGCCATACTTTGATTTGGAACGACTACCTGCCGGATTGGATCAAAGCGCTTGGCCCGCTCGAAACGGAGCGGTTTCTGGAGCAGCATCTGATTTTGGTCATGTCGAGATATCGTGGCCAAGTCTTCGAATGGGATGTCGTCAATGAACCAATAGGTCCTTGGGACAAGCTGCCCGGCAACTTGAGGGGCGGCTTGTTTTATGCCGCCCTGGGAGAATCCTACATTGAGCGCAGCTTTCGATTGGCGAAGCAGCTAGACCCATCAGCGCGTCTATTCCTCAATGAGGCGCAAACAGAGACCGACGATGAGAATGGCCGCGTTTTCCGCCAAAGCTTTTTAGCGCTTTTGCGGCGCTTGGCGGACAAGGGTGTGCCCATAACGGGCGTTGGATTGCAGTGCCATTTGACGTCGAAAGCACCTTACAACTTCGAGAAATTCGCAGCGTTCATTCACGAGATCGCGGCTTTGGGTTTTGAAATTTCGATTACCGAACTCGACGTCAACGATGCCGCCTTTCCCGATTCAGTTACCGACCGCGATAAGCGTGTCGCGCAACTGTATGCCCAGTTTCTAAGCTCAGTTTTACCAATACAGGCCGTCAAACTTTTGACGACGTGGCAAATGATGGATGAAAAAAGCTGGCTTTGGTATTCTGACGTTGAAAAAAAGCCCACAGCGCGCCGCCGCCCGCGCCCTCTTCTTTTTGACGGAAGGTATAAACCGAAGCCGGCCTATTATGCCGTCGCTGACGCACTCCGCGCCAGCCCGGCGCGCTGAGTAGACCGGAAATTTCAAACTGAGACTCGGCCCCAAGT
>JAYTQI010000291.1:0-1721 GCA_043746825.1 Hyphomicrobium sp.
GCAGCAGCCTTGGCCGTCGCTTCGTCGCGCCAGCCCTGCTCGGCCGCTGCCATCGTCATGCGGATAAAGTCTGCCGTGATCGGGGGCGGCTCGGGCCAATCAGGGCCGAGGTCCTCGTAGAGGTTGCGGCTGATGAATTCGGGGCCGTGCATCAGATACGGGCGAAGGTGATCGAGCTCGCGGTTGACCATGCGGCGGAGCGCCAGCTTCACTGGCGACAGCGTCCAGTTGCCGTTGTCCTCGATGAAGGTGACATTGGTCATATTCATCGCTTCGAGAGTGGCCCAGATGATTTCCTTCAGGCGCATCGACTTGGTATGCGTTAGATTGTAAGTGCGGCCCCGGGCGGGCAAGGCAACGAGCGCGGCTTCCGTGCGCGAAATCCAATCGAGCTGGATGAGGTTGAGCGGCACGTCGTCGGTGGGCTTGATGCCGATGGGCAGCTGCAACTTGTAGCCGCGCATGATCTTAACGCCCTTCTCGTCCTTGTAATTGCCCCGGCTGATCGACTCGCGCAGCCGCGTGATATTGCGGAAAAAGCCATACCAGCCATCGAGCAGCGGCGCAGTGCCATCGTCGGACCGTCCAACAACGATCGAGGGCCGGAGCACTGAGAATTGCCCGGAATAGCCGCGCACGGCCGTTTCGGCGGCGACCTTGGAGCGCTCATACGGATTGCGGCCCGCACCCACATTGAGCGGCGCGCCCGGTTCCTGTTCTTCCAGAACGGCGGCATCGCCCGCGATATAGGCCGTGCCCACGTAGTAGAAGTCCGGGTGGCCCAGCGCCTCAGCAAGCGCCAGCGTATTGCGCGTGCCCTCAAGATTGGCCTCGACGATGCGCTCCGGGCTGGCTTGATTGAGGCTAGTGTCGGCGGCGGCGTGCACCAGTTTGCCGATGACGGGGAGCTTGGCGGGATCAATCCCGCACAATGGCAACGTGATATCGCCATCGAGGGCTATGGCGCCTGGATGGGTTGTGATATCGCGCAGCCGGTCTACCGCCCGGCGGCCGGACTGGGGCCGGATCAGGCAATAGACTTCAAAGCCCAGCCCGAGCAGCTCCGGCAGCAAAGCACATCCCAAAGCACCCGTGACACCCGTTAAAAGCACTCGCATCGATTGTCGTTTCCCTTTGGCCATCACTGGCATGGCAGCTGACGCCGGGTGCCAGACGCAAAAACCGGACCATGCGCCCGCGTGGCTCGCAATCACCAGCGTGATGTCCCAAAATCCCTAATGGGCGGGACTGTGCCACGTCATAGTTTCCATAGCTAAAAAGTATGTGCAACCACGAGGTGCCCCTGTTAGGCAACGGGGGTGCAGCAAATCGCCTTGATCACGGCGTTTGACAGCGCCGTGACGTCCTGTCCCGATGAAGTCACCGTGACGTGCAGAAATGTGAGCAGAACGCGCTGTCAAATTCAGATAAAAATAAGTGCTGAAACCAGCCGGAACCAAGAGGCAAAATGACAAAAAATCCTCAGCAACACTCAGTACGATCTGCGCCTTCCGGCTGGATCACTGTGCATCCCGTGCTGGTGCGCGTGTGGCACTGGGTCAATGCTGTCGCTATGATCATCATGATCATGAGCGGGTGGCGGATTTACAACGCATCGCCCGTGTTTTCGGCCCTGCGCTTCCCGCCCGCCATTACGCTCGGCGGATGGCTGGGCGGTGCGCTGCAATGGCACTTCGCCGCCATGTGGCTGCTGATGGCCA
>JAYTQI010000292.1:0-3879 GCA_043746825.1 Hyphomicrobium sp.
AAATCCCGGATAGCCGCGTGCGGCTTGCCAGTCGCCAAGTGGGCAAGGCCACGGCCTGACAGCGGCGGCGCGCTAGCTGGCATCAACTCGATGGCCTTGGTGAAATCGCGGATGGCTTCAGTGTACTGGCCCATCTTGATGCGGGCGTTGGCGCGGTTGGAATAGGCTGCCGCATAGCCCGGTGCCAGCAGCACGGCGCGGTCGAAATCTTTTACCGCCTCCGCATATTGGCCAAGTGATAGTAGCAGGTTGCCACGATTGTTATAGGCGGCGGGATATTCGGCAAAGAGCTGGACAGAACGGTTGAAATCTTCCAACGCCAGTTTCGGCTGGCCTAGACGGGCATAGGCGACGGCGCGATCATTAAAAATCGTCGAGCGCCGGTCGTTGGCGAGCCCGGTGTCTTTGAGGGCTTCCGTATAATCCGCAATCGCCTGCCCCACATTGCCGTGCAAGAGCTGCGCCGCGCCCTCTTCCGATTTGGACGGCGCGCCGGGCTCAGCCGCGATTGCGCCGCCTGCCTGAGTGGCGAGTAAAGAGACAGCGAAGATTGAGGCAACGAGGCGCATGAGATCCTGACGGTTGTGTCTTCTTCCCCATCCCATCCATTCCGGTGAGCGGGAACCACTTGTAGGTTGGGTTAGCGCGGCCTCGATGATTGCTACTTTGTCCAATCGCGTGATCCGCGCGTAACCCAACAACTTTGTTTCAACGTTCTCTGGTCTTGATTGTTGGGTTACGCACCGGAACTGGCATCTCATACGATCCCAGCATTCAGGCCGGTGCTAACCCAACCTACAATTCCCGTCTTGGCTTGCAAGTTTAGAGCACTCGATTCGACGGGTCCCCAATTATCGCCAGACTAATCGATCATTGTGGCCCGTCGAGGATGAATTCGCGCACGCGGGGTTCCGACGCATTGACGTATAGGGAAGGTGCGCCTAAATCAGCTAGACCTTAAGGATTGGAGCCCCATGAACCTTTGGTTGCGCTTGCTTTGGCTGTTTTTGACGGCCCGGAACCGGGGGCAGCTCACACTGCCAGGCGACATTTCGCGGCTGAATTTCCGGGTCTGGCCGCACGATCTCGATCTGTCGGTCCACATGAACAACGGCCGCTATCTGACGCTGATGGACCTTGGCCGCCTCGACGTCCTCATTGGCTCGGGACTGTGGCGGGCGCTGGCGAAGAACAAATGGACGCCGATTGCGAGCGCGATAACCATCTGCTACCGGCGCGAATTGCGCCCCTTCCAAAAATTTCGTCTGGAGACGCGTCTCGCCACTTGGGACTCAACGCTTGTGGTGATGGAACAGACCTTTGTGATCACCGGCGGCGCACGCGACGGACAGGTGGCGGCGCGTGCCCTGTTCAAGGGCGGGCTCTATGACCGGAAAGTTCGCGCGTTTGTGCCGGTTGCCCGGTTAATGGAGACGATTGGGGTGTCTGCAGACAGTCCAAACCCCAGCGACGACATCGCGGCGTTCTTGAAGGCGGATGAGGTGTTGAAGCAGGGGGGAAAGGGGTGAGAATGCAGCTGGGAACTGGCCCGGGACGTGGTAACAGTAACTCATGACAAGAGCTGCAATAGATAAATTGAGCGACCTGTTTACTGCCGTCCGTGCGCTGCCCGCGCCGAGCCAAGATATGCTTGTGAAGGAGTTGGCAGAGCGGGTGGCGGAACTGACCGAGTCACACCTGAGCGGCGCTCAGCGCGCTGAGGTCGAACGCCGCCTCGCCTTGCCGCGCCGCCACACTGCGGATGTAGACGTGAGTGTGCTGCTGGGCAAATATAATCCCAGCTTGTAAGCCATGACGCTCAAGGTTGCCTGGACGGTTGATGCGGCCAACGACCTCGCCAATGTTCTCGAATATATTGCTGACAAAAGTCCAGTGGGCGCCGCTTCCGTCGCAACAGCGATTGCCGCAACCGTTGCGAGCATTTCCGAATTTCCAAATGCTGGGCGGATGGACGCGGAAACAGGTTGCCGTGAGAGGTTGGTTGCCCGTTACCCCTTGCTGCTTATCTATAAGGTTAGCGCTGATGTCGCCGAAATCATCGCGCTCTTTCATACCTCGCGTGATCCAGCCACAAAACGCGGGGCGAAGGGGTAAAGTCGCGTTTATCCTTATTTATCTTAGGCAGTGATCGTAGATTTTAAATCGCCTAGCACCCCCGGCAACTGCTCCGCCAAATCTTCCGCGATCAGGCCGGGACCAAAAGTGTTGGCGCATGCGCCGTGCAGCCAGACGCTCGCACATGACGCCTCGAATACGGGCATGCCTTGCGCGAGCAGCCCAGTGATGAAGCCAGCAAGCACGTCGCCCGATCCCGCCGTTGCCAAAGTTGGCGGCGCGTTGGCGTTGATGGCGGCATACCCGCCGGGGTGCGCGATGACAGTGTCGGGACCTTTGAGGACAACAACAGCGCCGCTGAGCTTGGCGGCGGCACGGGCGCGGTCCAGTTTTGAGGATCCCAATGGCGCGACGCCGGGAAACAACCGCGCGAATTCGCCTTCGTGCGGCGTCATCACAACTGAGCGATCCGGATTTGCGCGGATCGCAGAAAAAAGAACTTCGGGATTTGATGCGTCTGTCTGAGTTGATGCTGTGAATCCAAACCCTGAGCGCGGCACCTCACCCACTTCCGGCAATGCGAACGACGTCAGCGCATCAGCATCAAGCACAACTGACGCCCCACTTGCTAATGCGCACGCGCAGAGTGCGCGCGTCTCAGAGCCAACGCCGCAACCGGGACCGATCAACAGCGCGTTCTTGCGCTTGTCTTCGAGGATTTCCGCGAAGTCGCGCGCACTGCCGAACGGTTTCAGCATGATCGCGGTCACATGCGCGGCATTGACCAGTAATGCCTGCGGCGAGGCTGCGACTGTTACCAGCCCAGCGCCAATCCGCAACGCCGCGCGCGCCGCCAGACGCGCGGCCCCGGTTTGATGCGGCGGGCCAGAGACAACAACCGCGTGCCCGCGGGTGTATTTGTGGGCATTGAGGCGCGTTGAGGGAAACTGCGAGCGCCAAAGTGCGGGATGATTTTCAAAAGTAGATATCACCAACGCGCCGGATTTCGCCGACGTTGCGCGGCTCCCCTCCCCTTCGACGGGGAGGGGCCGGGGGTGGGGTGAAGAAGAAAGACCGGTCTCCCGGCGTCCCCCCACCCCTAACCCCTCCCCAGCGTCCAAGCGAAGCTTGGCTATGCCAAGATGGGGAGGCGGACTTCCGAGAACGCTATTTGGAATCCCAATATCGGCAACATGCACCTCTCCGCAAAACGTGCGGCCTGGAAGTAGCAGGTGCCCAGGCTTCTTTCGAAAGAACGTAACGGTACGATCCGCCTTTATAGCAGTGTTGCCTCGAACTTCTCCTGAATTGCCATCGAGCCCACTCGGCACATCGATACTAAGAACGGAAATGTGGCTCGCGTTGACGGCTTTAACAAGTTCCGCAGCCTCACCATCGAGCCGTCGCGACAGCCCAGCCCCGAACAGCGCATCAATGACAAGATGCATACTCTGCAGCGCGTCTTCGTTGGCCGGCCAGATCGGAAATTCATATTGCCGCGCCATTTCAGCTGCGTCGCCCTTCAAAGCGGATTTGTCGCCGAGGAGATGCACGCGGGCATCAAACCCGCGTCGGCGTAGCCAGCGCGCCGCGACAAACCCATCACCGCCATTATTGCCGGGACCGCACAACACCGCGATGCGGGCGCTAGGCAAAACCATCTTGGCCGCCTCATCCGCAACCGCACGGCCCGCGTTCTCCATCAAGCTCAGCGACGGCACGCCGAGCGCGACTGCGCAGCGGTCGGCCTCTTTCATTTCTTCGTTTGTCAAAAGCTCGTGCATGGGGTCTCGTTGGGTGGCC